>NZ_JAWDJI010000128.1:0-5558 GCF_032465655.1 Paenibacillus sp. 3LSP
GCAGCGTGCCGACCGTCGCTCGCATTTTTGCTCTCGCGCCACGTGCTCAGGCAGATTTAAAACCGAGGGCTTGACAAAAACGTTCATAGCAACGGACTAGATCTAGGATTAGGCAACTTGTACCGGTTGTCGCCGGCGAAGACAAGATCAATCAGTGCGGAGAATTTTACCGGCGCTAAAGGGCAAGGCGGCATGGCGACAGAAGGAACCGGGGCGGAGTGCGCCCGTGATCTTGGGCAAGGCTGGAAGGTCTCCCCGTCGGTAAATATCGCGGCAGGCCAGACCTTTATGGTGGCGGAGATCGACGGGCCGGGTGCGATTCAGCATATTTGGCTGACCTGTTTTCCAGAAAGCTGGCGTCATATGATCTTGCGGATGTACTGGGACGATGAGGACACTCCAAGCGTAGAGACACCGCTGGGCGACTTCTTCTGCAACGGCTGGTGCGAGCGCAGCAACGTCAGTTCGCTGCCGATCGCGGTGAATCCGGCCGGCGGGATGAACAGTTACTGGGTGATGCCGTTCCGCAAGAAGGCCAAAATCACCATCGAAAACCGGATGGATTCGGCGGTTGTCTTGTATTACCAAATCGACTACACCTTAACCGAGGTACCGGACGATGCTGCGTATTTTCACGCCCAATGGAGAAGAAGCAACCCGGTTTGCTACAAGGACGTGCATGTGCTGTTAGACGGCGTATGCGGCAAAGGGCATTACGTCGGTACATATCTGGCGTGGCAGGTGAACAATAATGGCTGGTGGGGGGAAGGCGAGATCAAGTTCTACATGGATGGAGATCAGGATTTCCCGACCATTTGCGGCACTGGCACGGAGGACTATTTCGGCGGGGCATGGAACTTCGAGCAACCCAAAGGAGAATATGGCTCCTACTCCACGCCATACTTAGGGCTACATCAGATCATTAAGCCCGACGGCCTGTACCGAAGCCAGCAGCGCTTTGGCATGTACCGCTGGCATGTCATGGACCCGATCCGCTTCGAAGCGGATTTGCGGGTGACGATTCAGGCGCTGGGCTGGCGCTCCTGCGGCCGCTATTTACCGCTGCAAGATGACATCGCCTCCGTCAGCTACTGGTATCAATCCGAGCCGCATGCCGCTTACCCGCAGCTGCCGGATAACGATGGGCTGGAAGTCATCTAACCAGCCAAAGGAGGGGATGACATGCAAAGCAGCATTTCGCCTGGTCCAGACTGACAGATGACGTGCGGGACTGACGGTTCAAGCCGATTGGATGCATCGTCCGCGAATCCAGTGTCTCCCCCCATCCTGCTCGTTAGTTCTCCTTGCGGAACGTCGCAATCAAATCGGAAGTGATGATTTCGTCTGAGATGCGCAGACGGTTCATCGCTTCTTCGTGCTTCGCGCGGCATGCCTCGATCTCGGTAACCTTCCGGCTGATCAAGTCGTAGCAGCTGCCGTTCGTAAACAAGTTATCGTCGGATGGAATATAGTAGCGCTCGCCGTCTGTATACGCGCCGGAGCGCAGCACGACCAACCGATCCCTTGCACGTTCACTTCCCAGATCGGCAAATAGATTATTCCCCATCATGTAGTAGGAGTCTGAGGAAAAACCTAACAGATGCAGCAACGACGGCGTGAGGTCAAGCTGACCAGCAGGCTCCTCGTAGACGCCGGCGTGCTGGCCGTCCGGCAGATGGATGAGCAGCGGCACCTGATTCATGATCTGGTGCATATCAAGCTCGCTCAGCGATTCGCCGAAAAACTGCTCATACACCGCTTTGTCGGTGATCGAGTTGTCGTGATCCCCATAGAAGGCCAAAATCGTATGATCCCACAATCCTTCCTGCTTTAAGCCCTCCACGAACTCTCCAAGCGCGGCATCCACGTAATGCACGGCCTGCAAATAATCGCCGAATATCGTGCCCTTGAATTCGCCGGTATCCAGTTCCTGCAATCCAGCCGGCAGCGTATAAGGATGATGACTCGATAAGGTGATCATAAACGAATAAAAGGGCTGTTTCTCCTGAGCCATGATCGTGAGCGACTGCCGGAAGAAGGATTTATCTCCCAGCGACCAGCCCAGAGGCTCGTCCAGCTGGAAGTCTTTTTTGCTGTAAAACCGGTCGTAGCCCATCGCTTGATACATATTGTTCCGGTTCCAGAAGCTGCCCTCGTACGCGTGAAAAGCATCGGCAGTATAGCTGGCTTCTGTCTTCAGAATCTGCGGCAGCACGTCAAACGTATGGTTCGGATAACGGACAGCGACCGAGCCTGTGGGCAACGGATGCAAGGAGCTGTTGGAGGAGAAGTCCGCATCCGAGGTGCGCCCTTGACCGGTTTGATGATAGAAGTTCGAGAAATAGAGACTCTCACCCATCAGCTTGTTGAAATTCGGCGTGATTTCTTGGCCGCTTATGGTTTTGCCGATCATGAAATTCATAAAGGCTTCGGCCTGAATGACGATCACATTGCTGCCAGCATACTTCCCAAACAGGGCATTGTCCGCTTGGCGGCGCTGGCTAGCTTCGATGAACCACTGGCGGATCTCTTCCTGCTCCTCGGGGCTGACCGTTTGGCCGCCTCCGAGATGCTCCTTGAGGTAACGGCTTGCATCATAGTAATGGAAGCCTAGCAAGCCGGTCACGTTGTATAAGGAGACGTTCCACCAGTTGTTTTCGAACAACCCGACCGCCCAGGTTTGGGTATAAAAGCGAATGGGTCCCAACGTAAGCGCAAAGCCAAGTACAAAGATGCCGATCCCCGTATACAGGCGGCGGAATCTGCGCCAGCCGAGCGTGCGGCGAGAGGTGCCGCTAAAGGAAATGGGCGAGAAGGAGCCGCGCCCCAAGGCGTTGGATCTGCTGGTGCTGCGGAGCCAACCCGAAGGATGGCGGTTACCGCCTCCGTGTCTTATGCGGCGCACAGCCATAAACACCGCCCAAACCGCCCAATCGGCGATCAGCCACAGATCGGCAACGCGGATCAGCTCGCGGATGCTCCCGCCCAGATCCCCAACTTGTCCAGCTTGCAGCAGGACGGGCACAGTGAGAAAATCGCCAAAATAGCGGTAATAGACCAAATCGGCGAAGATGAGTACGGTGAGCAGTACGTTTAGCGCTCCCAAGGCGATACTTCTTCCCTGTGGGGGCAGCCATAACGTCCAGAACGAGGCCAACAGAATGGAACCGATGGCGATCAGATCGTCCAGCAGGTTCATGTCGATGTAACGGGCATGCAGATTATTATGCAAAATGACCAGTTTCATAAAAATCGCGGCCACAAAAAAGAAATAAACAAAATGGCGGTACTGCAGCCGAAGGCGGAATCGATTGCCGAAACCACCGCGATGAGATGTCAAACGCAGCATGACGACCTATTCGCTCCTTTCCTTGCTAAGGTGTAAAAGGGAGAGACCCTCCCTCTGCACCTAATGGCGCGGAGGAAGGGGCCCGAGATACTGCAAATATTGGCATTCGATACGCCCGTTGAACAGCTTGCGGCGCTTGTCCGCTTTGCGCTGGAAGTCGTGCTCGAACTGCTTGGTTGGTGTCAGTGCGAAAAAAGACCACGTCGGCAGTCCGGCCATCACTCTCCCGAGCTGGGCGATCAGCTTGCGCACTTCCTTCTCTTCCCCAATCCGCTCACCGTATGGCGGGTTGGTGATCATCACGCCGTAATCGCCCTGCGGCTGGACTTTGGCGGCAGGCATGCAGGCGAACCGGATTTCGTTCGCCAGCCCGGCGCTTTTGGCCGCGGCTTTAGCGATTTCGATCGCGGCCGGGTCAATGTCGCTGCCGGCAATGTTCAGCGGTACATCGTCCCGTACCGCGTCAATCGCCTCGTCGCGCGCTTGCTGCCACAGCTCTGGCGGCACAACCGGCCATCGCTCGGCGTTAAACGTGCGCCGCAAGCCCGGCGCTATGTTCCAGCCGATCATCGCTGCCTCGATCGGCAACGTTCCCGAACCGCAGCACGGATCGTAGAACGGACGCACCGGGTTTTGATTCCAGCGGCTGAGCAGAATCATCGCCGCGGCCATCGTCTCCTTGAGCGGTGCTTCGGTCGCGTGCTTGCGGTAGCCGCGCTTATGCAGCGCCGGACCGGTCGTGTCGAGTGTCAGCAGCGCTTTGTCGTTAAGCAGATTCACTTCAATCACGTATCGCGGTCCGGTTTCTTCGAACCACTCGGTGTGATAGGATTGCTTCAGCTTTTCGACAATCGCTTTTTTCACGATCCCCTGACACGCCGGCACACTGCTAAGCTGCGATTTGTGCGAGCGTCCCTCCACCGGAAACTCTCCATTAACCGGGATAAAATCTTGCCAAGGCAGTGCCTTGGTGCCTTCAAACAGCTCGTCAAAGGTGACGGCCGTAAATTCGCCCATTTTGATAAGGACGCGATCCGAGGTTCTTAGCCACAAATTACAGCGGCAAATATCGATGAAATCTCCGGTGAAATTCACCCTGCCGTTCTCCACCGCCGTATCTTCATAACCTAATTCTTTGAGTTCACGCGCCACCACGGCCTCCAGGCCCATCGGGGCGGTGGCGATCAGTTGCAAAGGTCCAGCCATATTTACGTCAATCACTCCAGCTTCGCATAGACTTGTGAGAATAGCGGAAAAACCATACAATTCAGTATAGGCCAATGTCTAACAAGTTACAAACGGTTCTTAAGTATGAACGGATGAAAGGAAGATTATTCGATGCTGACGCCGGAGGAATACGGTGATGAATTATACGCCAAGGATGAAGTGCTGGAACGGGTAACCCAATCCATCGCCAACCATGGGATGCGGGATGTGTCGATTGCGCCGGGATATGGGCGGCTGTTAACGCTGCTCGTCAAGCTGGCCGGAGCCAAATCCGTGTTGGAAATCGGCGCGCTGGGCGGATACAGCGGCATTTGCATGGCGCGGGGATTGCCTGCGGACGGGCGGCTCGTGTCCTTGGAGTTGAAGGAAGAGAACGCCGAACTGGCACGAACCAATTTGCATGAAGCCGGATACGGGCAGATGGTGGAATACATGGTAGGCCCCGCGCTGGACAGCTTGCATATTCTGGAGCAACGGGGGGAGCAGTTTGATTTCTTTTTGATCGATGCGGATAAGGAAAACTACCCGAACTATCTCGAATATGCGATCAAGCTGGCGAAACCGGGAGCGCTGATTGCCGGGGATAATATTCTGCTGCGCGGCCGGACGTTAAATCCCGACAAAAATGGACCGTCGGTACAAGCGATGCGCAGATTCAACGAGATGATCGCCACGGACGAGCGTCTGATCAGCACATTGCTGCCGGCATATGACGGGTTGGCGCTGGCGATGGTGAAGTAAGGCTTCCGACAAAAAGAACTATAGGGTAAGACAAGAACCTGCTGTAATGGCGGGTTTTTTAACGCGGCAAGTTACCAAGGATGTACTATATTTTACAAAAAATAAATAATTCTTCACAAAAATGCATCGAATCGTGTATAATTTGGACATCAGTAATTTTCCCCAGTATTAGCATCCTCTTCTATTTATTTAACATGAATTCGGAATGTAGCCTAGCCAAAATCTGAGAGATTCACGTTGT
>NZ_JAWDJI010000129.1:0-44297 GCF_032465655.1 Paenibacillus sp. 3LSP
CACGTATGAACTCAGTTGAACGAACTTAAAAGGACGCCGCCAGGCGTTTTTCTTATGTCCGAAAATCCTTACGGCTCAAGGCCTCAGATTACTGCAAAACGCTCGATTGTATTTATGAAGGGCGAATGTTATAATAATTTTGTAATTATATGTACCTCTGTACTCCCTATTTTGCTGGAGACAAGAGCTTGTTGTCCCGAAAGGACAAGTAGTTTTATTACCTCCCCTGTAAGCTTCTATTTGGAAATTCCAGATATGAAGAGAGGAAAAATGCAGGACAATTTCACTTGATCCGTCACTTCCGTTTGCAGAAGAAAAGGATTGAAGAGTACCGAAAGGCTCTGATAAAAGTTTTATTTTACGCATTCACATGCGCCTTTAGAAATTTGGATACTGTTTTTAAAAGCCGATTTTTGCATGGATTATTCTGTGCAGGGATCGGCTTTTTTTGCTTTTTAATAAAAATGAGAGGATGAATGAACCCATGTTCAAATTATTTAGAAAAGGAAATTGTGTTCAATCCGAATTCACTTAACTTATAACCGAAATGGCTAGTCTGACACAGCAGATGAAAAATAGCCTCATTATCTCTGATTTGAATGAGAAAGTATTTCGGGCGTAGGCCATTAACCAAATTAAATGTTAAGCAAAGGCTGGTTCCTTACTTTTAATTTTTTAGGAATTGGTCTTTTTTTATTAAAAAATGAGGAGGTTTTTTCTTATGAGTACCATTTTAAAGGATGTAGTTGCTGTACCATCCAGTAAAGACAACACGATTGGATTTTTAACCTGGAATTCTCTATCCAACATGCTGATTACCCCGGATGAGCTAAAACAAAAGCTTGTTGATTCTGGATTAGGGGCTGGTTGGATGCCGAAGGATATCCGACTCCCGGATGCCTTCAGAAGAGCTACAAGCGAAAAATTCAAGCGTGAAGTATCACCCGGAGTCTATGAAAACTACATGTTCCGAGAGGTGGCTTCTACCAGCACTTTCGTTCAACGAAACCTAGTTTGCGAAACCAAGGATACAAAAGGTAGAAGATTAAAATATGTTCCAGACGTAGGAGCGCTGGTATTAGATCGAAAAACGGAGACAGTAGAGACCAGCTATATTTCATCAATGGCGCAGCAACTAGTTAATAATGCTGCGTTGCAGTTTGAAATTTATCGAAACAATTATGGTTCTACTACACTACGTACGTTGATTACCAGCGTCTTAAAGAGTATGTCACCTACACCGGTTAGACCATCAGGTGGTGTTTACTTCATACCGGCACAGTTTGAGAGCAACTTGGATGCATTGGTCAAATTCGTATCATCTCTTGAAAAAGGAGAAGCGGAGAAGGTTCCTGTAATGAACACCATGGATATGAAAAACATGG
The DNA here is from genome assembly GCF_032465655.1 of Paenibacillus sp. 3LSP. NCBI lineage: Bacteria > Bacillati > Bacillota > Bacilli > Caryophanales > Paenibacillaceae > Paenibacillus > Paenibacillus sp. 3LSP. Next base: position 1,386 of record NZ_JAWDJI010000129.1, read on the forward strand.
TGACACGCAAGCTGTTGGATCATCTCCGTGACACTCTCGCTGCATGCGAAGAAAGCACGGAAAGACAGCTGACCAAAGGCCAGATGAAAGAGTTGATAGAAAACGCTCGGTCGGTGGCAAACGATTTTGCGCAGTATCGCGAAATTGTCACCGGCGATCTGGCGGAAATGGAACGTCTGGTGTCGGCGCTTCGCATGAAAGTGGGTGAAGCGCTGGTGAATATGGCCGTGTAATTCTCCAGAAAGGAGAAGAAAAGAAATGAATGCCGAAACTGAGCATAGAAAGTTTGTTGAACTGCTTGAAGAGGGAGATGGAAAGCTTGTGATTTCCAAACATGCGCTTCACAGACAAATTGAGCGCGGCATCTCCGAAATAGACATACGAAACGCCGTCTTGAACGGATGGCCGATTGAGAGGCGTCAGGACGGTGCGGATGTTACCATCGTTCTGATGTATTTTCTTAAAATCGGAAAAGGGCAATACCGTCCGCTCCATGTCGTATGTGTTTTTAATGTTGTCCATCCAGAATCGTGGACGGTGAAAACGACATACGACCCCCGAAGCGGGGAGTGGAGAGACAACTTCCAAAGAAGAAAATAATTTTTGTAATGCAAAAATTTATCTGAACGGATATAATAAAGGGTAAAGGGGTGTGATCGTCATGTCCAAAGTCGGACGACCCAAGGCTGATCATCCGCGCAACTTTACCCTTCCAGCCGTTCGGGTGAACAGGGAGGAAAACCGTATGTTTAAGCTTAAAGCGGGAATATTTGCGAACGGCAGCTTGGCGAAGTTTTCGCGCATGGCCATGGAAGCGTACCGCGAGAAAATCCCGGAAACGATTGAACTGACCGGACGAACTGGTCATCTCCGGTATGGATCGGAAGTTTACACTGTGGAGGTCGGGAATGAAATCTACACAGTGACGGTTACGAACATACCGGAATACATTTTTGACGATGGCGAAACGGTGTCAGATTTGATGCTCCGCGCGAGCATCGAAGAAGAAGTGAATGAAATGGTTTTGGAATGCATCCAGAATCGTCGTCCGGTGCCTGAAGCCATCGATCTGCTTGAATGGATCGGGTTGCCAGTCACGGTGTAAAAACAAAAACACTATTAAAAGCCATGAGTTTCCCGTGCGGGATTCGTGGCTTTTATTTTTTCGGAGGTTGAATGTGGAGTTGACGTGGGCATCTTGGACTTCCTGCGATTGACCCCACATTATAAAAACAAAGAGCTGATGACTTCTTCATAAGAAGCGTTGGCTCTTTTTATTTTATCTAAAAATGGAGGTAGCTAAATGAAAATCAAGGATATCCAGAATGCATTAAATAGTCAATATTCTGAACGAGAAGAAGTGATTGAGGGGCTGATGGTAGCATTGATCGCCCGTCAGCATGCTTTGTTGATCGGGCCGCCCGGAACAGGAAAGAGCGCCCTTGTAAGTGATCTGACTAAGCGGATTACAGGAGCAAATTATTTTCAATGGCTGCTGACTCGTTTTAGTACGCCGGAGGAATTGTTCGGTCCTGTTTCGCTAAAGGAACTGGAACAAGGCGTGTACAAACGGAATACGACGGGAAAGCTGCCGGAAGCTCACACTTCATTTCTTGATGAAATATTCAAGGCTAACAGTGCAATTTTGAATGCCTTGCTGACTCTCATCAATGAACGAGTGTTCTATAACGATGGCGCACCGGCACAGGTTCCCTTAATGTCCTTAATCGGAAGTTCAAATGAATATCCCGAAGAAGGTGAAGGACTGGAAGCATTGTTTGACCGTTTCTTGCTCCGATATGAAGTGGACTACATTGGTGAAGATCAATCTTTTATTTCGATGCTGAAAGGTTCTGCACCATCTCCAGCCGATATGAGCATAGATGAACTATTTGAACTCCAGTTCTTTAGTGATACAGTCACTATTCCTGATGAGGTATTTGATGCACTGAGCAAGATCAGACGCGAGTTAATGGATGAAGGTATTCGTCCTTCAGATCGGCGTTTCAAGCAAGTTCTTTCAGTAATTCGTGCTAAGGCTGTGTTAGCCGGAAGAGATCACGCAGAACTTGAAGACCTCATGATTCTCAAGCATAGTCTGTGGGAAAAGCCGGAGCAGCGTGATAAGGTCGCAAAGATCGTTCGCAATCATGCTCAGGATGCGGTGAAGACACGTGTGGAAGAGATTAAAACTGAAGCTGCTGATATCTTGAAGAGTCTTGAACAGTCTAACAACTCAACGGATGTGGCTGTAGAAAGCACGAAGAAGCTTAAAAGCTTAGTCATCGAACTTAGAAAGCTACAGAAGGATAGTCCGAACCGGACGGAAGTTGCGCAAGCTGTTGCTCTTGTTCAAAAGTCGTTAACTGATATCGCATCCCAAGTGTTGGGGGTGTAGGAGATGAAGGAGCTTAAAGGTTCTGTTTTAAACACAGATTCATATGATCGGAGACGCTTCGGGCAGATTTTAGAGATGTCCAAGAAGCTCAGAGAGGTTAGTAAAGAGGGAAGTAAATTATTTCCCTCTTTCCAACCTTTAATGGGTGACATGTGGGCAGGCCTTTTTAAAATGAAGCCTGAGTTGCTGGAAGAAGTTCCTGAAGGGTTAGAGATGAATCATCAGCTTATGGAACGGGTGATGTCAGACGAAGGCTATCAGGAGTTTCGTGAGTTTACTCGTCTGGATGACCTGGCCGCTGCACTTGGCACAACAAAGTACAGCGAGACGGTTCTTGGTTGGGTGAAAGAACAAGCACAGAGGGATCAAGAATTAGCTGAAGCATTACAGAACCTGATGAATGGAAAACAGGGCGCTTCTCAGCAGGCAGCAGATGCTTTGTCCGCAGCCCTAAACCAGCAAGGAAACTCTCTATCTCGAATGTTGTCTCAAGCTACACAGGAAGCCATAGAAGCCAAAGAGAATGTAAAGTCTCTCTTGGGTGGAATCAAGGCGGGAAGTGGAGATAGTGAACTAAAAAGGGTTCCATTAAAGGATCAATTGCTTCTGGCAGAAAAGTTGAGTCACGATAAGAAATTGAAGGAGATTGCGAAATGGGCTGGGCGCATGAAGGTAATCGCCAATCGTAAACAGCGTTCTAAGCATAAGGATGCGACCAGCCGTAACGGTGTTCGGCAGGGCAATGCTGTAGAGCAGCTATTGCCAATGGAACTTGGCAGTTATGCCAGCCCTTTGACCAAAATGGATTTCCTGCGCCGATATGTTGAGGGCCAAACACTTCAGTACGAAACAAAGGGGCCTGAACAGCTTGGTAAGGGGCCGATTGTTCTATGCTTGGATCAATCGGGAAGTATGACAAACCAGGACGCAATCTCAAAAGGGTTTGCCCTTGCCTTAATGAGTATTGCCCGTAAGCAAAGAAGAGATTTTGCATGGATTCCATTTTCTTCGAATGCTGCTGCCCCGTTAATCTATGAGCGTGGGAAAATTACCGTTCAGGATATGATACAACTGGCCACTATTTTTTTAGGTGGAGGAACAAGCTTTGAACCTCCACTTAGGGCAGCAAGTCAAGTCATCCAACAGAGTCGCTTTAATAAAGCGGATATTGTGTTTGTGACAGACGGCGAATCCCATGTGAACGAGCATTTTCTAAAGTCGTGGAATGAGTTGAAGGACAAGAAAGGATTTGCGGTCTTATCTTTACTTCTTGGAAGGGAATCTGTTCAAGGAGTGGAAGGTTTCTCAGATCGAATTGTAAGAGCTTCTTCATTTGAAGATGAGTCAGTGTATCAGGCGTTTGAAATTTGAGAAAGAGCGTGGCAAAGTATTTTTCCCCTGTCTTTAATTTTTAGAAGGCAGCTGGGCGCGCCTTAAGTGAAAAAGCCCAAGAATGCTGTAAATCAACATTCTTGGGCTTTCTTTTCTGAATTTCCTAAACGAATAAAAATGAGATTCACAAGTCCGAATACAATTTCATAATAGGCGTCGAATCTATAATTTCTTGGTTTTTTTTATCCAACTTAGAGTAGAGTCTTTTAGCCTCAATCTTGCTTTCAAGTAAAATGCTAACACCGAATTGTTTCAGAATATCCGAGGGGGCTGTGCTCTTGATAGTTATTAATTTATCTTCTTCCTCTGCTGTTAATGAGCCGTTAAGTCTTTTATTGATTTGTAAGAGATTAATATAATTAAAATCATCTGTTTCAATAGACGGATGCATGGATAGAATATATTTTGCTAATAAGAGCAATTCTCTTCTATTAGACTTGTCATAAGCAGCAATACATCGCAAACAAAAATTAGTTGTTGTACTACAGGCAAGTTCATTAACGAAAGGATCAATTTCTTGAAAAGACTCTTTTATCGCTTGAAAATCTAAGTTTGTTCCCTTAGTAAGCGATTCATCATTTAGTTGTACAAAAATGCTGTAGTCGCATTGGTCAGGTGTATTGTAGCCAAGAATGGCTTTTATATCAATTTGATCTTTAGAAAAAATATTTTTCAATTTACCGTCATGGTACAAACAAACAATAGTTTGATCCCCAATTAATAAATTGATGAGGCATGAATTATTCTTGCTGGATAATCGCTTTTTGAAATTCGAAATGTCCCCATGTTTGGAGGCCCTAATTAAAAAAGAAAGACCAAAATTCAACTCTATTCCTTCCTTAGTTTCAGAAAAGTTAGTATTTGGATCTATAGAAAAGTATAGAAAAGCCTCTTTTAAGTCCTCAATAAATAGTATGTGTTCCTTAATTTCATTAATAAATCTTATGTTCTTTTCTGAAAAATCGGTTATTTGGATGTCTCCAATAGGTAGCGTCAACTTCTTTCCTTCTATTAAACTTGACAATAATGGTATAACCTTTAATTGACTGGATAAAGAGTGGAACTGGTAATTGCTAATTTTGAGTTCGGTTCCATCTAAAACCATTTTCAAAACATTTTCGAATGTTATCGTCAAGGTTCCAGAATTGAATGTTGATGATACATTAAATTTTTGAATGTTCCCATCGATAATTACATCCATCTCAGAACTGCTAGTTAAAGACGAAAACCTTCCAACACTAATGGGGATTTGCAGATTTTTCTCCAATGCATACATAAAAAAATCATGTTCAAATAGCTCACTAAAGTCCATGTTTGATGGATTAAATGTGAGACTTCTGAAGACATATTGCTGATGGTCCTCATCTAGTAATGTTTCACCATCTTCTATAAGTACAATTGGTTGATGTAATTGTTCTTTCAGAAAAGCATGGCAAATTCGATGCATGTCTGTACCTTTTAAGGATCTTAATTCAATGCTGTGCGATTTTTTTTCTTTATGTTTGCATTTTTTGATAATTTGGGAAAGTTCAAGAGGAAGAAGTTGTTTATAAAAGATTTTGCTTCTCTCTTTTCGTAATTCAACTACAAAAATAATAACCCCGTTCTTTTTATAATAGTTTTCAAAGTGAGCTAATTGAAGTGAAAATGTTCTTTTATTATCAGAAAAGGACTTTACTTGTGTACCTTTCACTTGTACTGGAATAGATCCTCTGAAGGAACTTGCAGTGTGAGAACTATCATTAAAAACGATTATCTCTCCATCAAATGATACTCCTTTATCTCCTTCTGGGATCTCAGCTTTTAAGAAATATGGAGGCTTAGTAACTTCACTTTTGACTGCTTGTACAGCGAGTCTTTCTATAATATCAGTTGACAGCTTATTCATAGTTCTTAATGCTCCTTATCAGAAAGCGATTGTATATCGCTAGAATAATTTTGGAAAAAATTCACCTTAAGCAGTTTTAAGTAAGCGATGATCTATAAGGTAATATTATCAAAGAAGTCATAAAAAGTGGTATTACTACTGAATACATGTAGGATTTATCCATCGAAAATTGAACTATCATGTAATTTAAATAAGGATGAAGATGATCAAGATCATACATATCTAGAGTTTCATCTGAAAGGAGAGGTAGATTAACTGGAAAAATGTATTTTCTATATCTTATATGTTAAAATATAGTCGAATAATCTCGAATCAGGGGGAGGGACTCGATGTTGGGAGACACGGAGAATGTATCTGAAGCAGTGACGCCAGAACAGAAACGATTAATAAAAGTACAAAAGGAAAAAGAGAATTTAATGAAGCAATTGAGTGAAGGGGTTTTGAAAACTGTAACAGCAAGAGTTGCATTCATCCTTAATCATTATCCTGACACCCGTGATTCAGATCGGTTACTCACATTGAGATATTGGGAAATATTTCAAAATGATTTATATAACGATGGGAACATCACGAAAGAAGCATTTCTTAAACTAGAACAACAAAGCGATATAACCAGGGCAAGGGCAAAGATTCAAAATACGTTTGGTGAATTTGGATCAAGTGAAGATGTCAAAAGAATAAGAACGGAACGAGAAAATACATACCGAACCAGCCAGATTCAGCTTAGTGAAGATGCGACACCAGTGTCCTTTATTTTCTACGATGAAACAGGAAAAACTCAGGATTTTATTTCAGTGGGTGGCATGTGGAGAAGTGGACAAGGCGGGAACCTTCGGTCAAAAATTATGGATTTACGAGAACAATTAGAGATGGAGTCGAAAGACGAGTTCCATTTTGTCGATGTAGATAAGAAAAATATAGAAAACTATGTTAGATTAATCGATATAGTAGCTGAAGAATCAGCAAATATTGGGTTCAAAGCACTATGTTTCTGTCAAAAGGGATCTGGTCAGAAGCCAGAGGATATAGTCACTAGACTCTATAAAGTGGGAATATCAGATGGATTACGGCATGAAATTGAGACAGGCCGCATATCAATTCCTCGTACACTAAATATTATAAAAGATAAAGAAGATGCTAAAGATACTCTATTTTTAGAAGCCTTGAGGCTGGATGTAGCTGGACATATCAAAGCAGGCTTTGATGGAATGGTAAAACTCGGAGCATTCACAGCAGTGGAATCACATATTGATCCTTTTATCCAAGTGGCAGATGTTTTCATGGGTTGCCTTAATCGAAGATTAAACTTACCGGATGGAACTAATGTAAAGGATCAATTGGCAAAGTATTTTTTCGACAAATTTGGAATTAATCCAGAAACGTTTGAAACTGAGCAATATTATGATTTTATAAACATTCGCATGTTGGATTAACATACATAAACTTGATTGAGTATTACCTTAACAGTCTCCTTGGAGGCTGTTTTTTAATTCTCTTATCACTACCACAACACCCATGATAGTTCTCTTTCGACGGGGCATGCCAACAGCACAGCAGATATGATCAGCAGGCTGGAGACGATGGTGTTGAGTGGAGCCGAGTTGCCGCTTCCGGTTGTTCGTCAGCAGATCGCTTCGTCGATCGATGTTTTCGTTCATTTGTCGCGGTTGCGTGACCGCTCACGCCGAGTAACTGAAATTTCCGAGGTGGTTGGCCTGCGGGACGGGGAGGTGGTGCTTCAGCCGTTGTTTGCGTTTCAGGAAGAAGGGGAGCAGAACGGCCGAATTGTAGGGCAGTTACAGCGCAGCGGCGCTAAGTTAATCCACACGGACAAGCTGCGTATGGCTGGATTGCCCGTCGATTAATGCACAGGAAGGAGAGGGTTCATTTTGTTGCTGAAAGCCAGGTCCGGTTTGCAGCGCCGGAAGACCGGGGCCGGAGTGAAACCTGCGGCCGATCCAACCAGTCTTGCGGATTATCGGGTGTATCCTCTGTCTCCGCGACAGCGCCTGATCTGCACGTTGGTTGGAGGAACTGCTTTCTTTACACTAGGTTACACTTTCTTCCATGCCCTCCCGCTGGCACTGTTGCTTTCGTTAAGCGGCTTATATACGCCCAAGTTCTGGAGCCGTTACCTGCTGCGCCGAAGACGGGAGAATCTGAGCCTTCATTTTAAGCAAGCGTTATATTCGCTGTCCTCTTCATTGGCCGCTGGCCGCTCCGTAGAGAACGGCTTTCGTGAGGCGATCGACGATCTTAGATTGTTGTATCCGGATGGCGATAACGATGTCATGCGGGAGTTGGCGATCATATGCGCCCGGATGGAGTACGGTCAGCCGATCGAGGAGGCGCTGCTGGATTTCAGCCGACGTGCCGCCATGGAGGATATCGACAATTTTGCCGATGTGTTTACGACCTGCAAGCGTTCCGGTGGCGATCTGGTGGAAGTGATCCGGCGGACATCGAACCTGATCGGTGAGAAGCTGGAGATCACTCAGGAGATCAGCGTGATGATCGCCCAGAAACGATTTGAAGCGAAAGCGATGTTAGCGGCACCGGTCTTGTTCTTGCTCTTTATGCAACTTACCTCCCCGGACTATATGCGTCCGCTGCATCAAGGTGCAGGGTTGCTGATCTCGGGTCTGGCGTTGCTGTTATACGCATTTTGCGCCTGGCTGATGTTAAAGATCATCGATATCCGAGTGTAAAGGGGGTGTTGGTTGATTGTACCTTGTGGCTTCGGGTTTGCTGCTATTCGTGTTAAGTGGAGGTTGGCTATACGTTTACCCGAAATCTCGCCCCCTCTATCGGTGGCATACGGAAGTATCTCTAGAAGGATTAAAGCTTGTTCGCTTCTCACCGCCCATGCTGCTGCTTTTGGAGCGAATGAAGGTAACTCAGCGTTTTCCGGGTTTCTTCTTTAAGGTTCAACGTGCCGTACAGAAAATCGGCGGCAGCCGGCGCAGCCGTGAATTGACGCTGCTCTGGCTAGCGGAGGCGCTCACGTATAGTTACATTTGTCTCCTGTTCGGGTGTCTGTTGACGTTATTGAGCGACGGTCCTGCCGGCTTAGGGATCGGCGTCCTGTTCGCCGTTTTGGTGCCGATGGCGCTGCTTAATGACCTTCATCGCAAGGTACAGCGGCGGGAACAGGCTGTCCTGCTCGAGCTGCCGGAGTTGCTGAACAAAATCGTGCTGCTGGTAGGTGCCGGATCAACGGTCCAGCAAGCGATAAAGTTATGCATTGAGCGCAAGCGAGAACAAATCGGGCATCCCCTATACCGGGAACTGCTGCAGATGCAGAAGGAATGGGAAGGGGGGGATTCATTTCAGCAGGCGATGGAAGGATTCAGCAAACGCTGCGGCATTCAGGAGGTGTCGGCTTTTACGACATCCGTTCTGTTAAACTACCGCCGCGGCGGGGAGGATTTTGCCTTGGCTTTGCGGGACTTGTCCCATTCATTATGGGAGAAACGCAAAGCCGTCAGCAGAACGTTGGGCGAGCAAGCTTCGTCCAAGCTGGTGTTTCCGATGGTGTTGCTGTTTATGGCCGTACTGATTTTGGTTGGGGCACCGGCATTTATGATCATGAATTTGTAATGCACACAGAGGAGGAGAAAACATGTTAACGACAATTCGTAAAGAGATGAGAAGCTTTTGGCGTAATGAAGAGGGGCTTGGAATGCTGGAAATGATCCTGATTATCGCGGTGATTGTGATTATCGCTGCGATTTTTCGCAAACAATTGAAGGCGATTATTGAGAGCTTGCTCGATAAAGCTAAGACGAAAACGGAAAACTTCATGGACGAGACGTAAGAATGAAGCTTTGGCAGGATCAACGCGGGGTTTTTACGATCGAAGCTTCTTTGGTGCTTCCGTTGATTTTTTACACGGTACTGATTCTTCTGTTCTTCTGTCTTTACCTTTATCAACAGGCACTATTGGGGCAAGCGGCCATCGTTGCGGCAGAGCGAACCGCTTATACCTGGGATAACAGCTACCGGGACGGCTTAACCGGAGCCTATGTCGATGGCAAGCACGACTCCCTCTATTGGCGCCTCGGGGATGATGGGTTGCTGCAAGCGATTTTTGGCGGGGACGGCGGCAGCGGAGTGGTGAAGTTGACATTGCCTGCGGGTGCAGGTGATGGAGAGGGCCAGTCGCTTCCGTTAAAGAAGCTGAATCGGACAGGGACTAAGCTGCCAGAAGGCATCGACGGGGAGATGGGCTATGATAACCGATTACTGCTGCGCAAGGTCAGTGTTGCGCTGGATCGGCTGATCCCGCTGGCTCCGTTGGAGGCCTGGATTGACGATATCCATCAGCGCAGTCGGGCTGAATCGTATGTGGTCGAGCCAACGGAATGGATCCGGACCGTTGAACTGGCGCGATATTATGGCGAGAAGTTCCGAAGCGGTACAAGTGCGGGAGGAATGGACAAGCAGGAGGCGCAAGAAGCGTTGGTACGGTTCGGAAAATAACCGGATGGAGAAGGAGGCGGAGTTGTCGGTGTTTTCACGGAATCGCTCGGAGCACGGGGCGGTCACGGTATTTTTTATCGTCATATTTGCTGCGGTGTTTGCGTTTGTTGCTCTGTTTATCGATTTCGCCCGCATGTTTGCTTTGCAAGCTCAGGTGGAGACCTTGGCGCACGCAGCTTCGAGATCGGTCCTGTCAGCATACGATCGTGAATTGGCTGAACGGTACGGGTTATTTGCATACGGGCAAACGGATGGGAATTACATCATGTCGAAGGTGCTCCAAGACCAATTCGAGCTGGTCCGGCAAAAGGAAGGATTCCCTCTGCTAAATGCGAGGTTGGATTCCTCTGCCGTCGAATTCATGCATCCGATCGGGACATATCCGGTGTTCGAACAACAAATTCGCGAGCAAATGAAGTATCGGGCACCCATCGACATTACCATCGAGCTGTTGAACCGCTTTAAGCCGATGGCCGGAGTCATGAAGGAAGCCTCCAATACGGTAGATTTGCTGGGAAAGCTGCAGAAGCTTTACGACCAGAGAGAGGCCAAGCTTGATCAGCTCCTGGAACTGCAGCGACAAGCCGGCAAGACGGTGGAGCCTTATGCGAAGGCGCTGTCGGGAGGCGGCGGGAGCGGCAGCCTCTCTACTTTGGTCGATGCTGCAGCCGAATATCCTGAATTTGTGAATCAAGTTGAGGCGGATGCGGGTCTGGAACCGGAGGATCGGATGTATACCGGAGAAATCAGCCGCTACCGTTCCGCAACCAGCGGGTTATTTGCTTCCTTGGATCGCGCTTTGCGTATCGCAGAGCAGAGGCATGCCTCGTACCTGCCGCAGGCGAAGACGTTGCTCGATGAAGCACGGCGGATCAATGAGCAAATGCGGCAAACGATCACGGAGGCGAAACATCGCCCGGAACAAGCGGCGTATAATGAGGTGTCCGCCGGGACAAGCACCCGCAGCGGCAACTTGGATCCGGTTGGTGAAGGCGGAGCGATCACCGAGATTCGAGGCCAAGCCGATGCTTTGCTGCTGTCCGAGGAGTTATTCGCCAGCCTGGCCTCGGATATTGATCGGCAGACAACGGCCTTCGCTGAACTCCGGAGCACGGGGAATGCGCTGCAGGCCCAAAGCGGTTCCGTATTATCCGCCACAGCTCCGCCCAGCTCTGTCATTGCGAGTGTGAATAATGCTGTCAGAGCAAGCGATGCCTATCTACGGCAATTCGTTACTTCCGGTTCAGGCAATGTTTTGGAGGCAAGTGCCCGAAAACTGGATGCCCATCGGTCCTCTGACAAGGAGCGGAAGGCCGCCGAAAAGGCGGCAGGTGCCACGCTGAAGGATGCAGCCAGTTGGATCCGCAAAATTGAACAGCTTAAAAGCGGATTAAGTGAACATCAAGCGAAATTTGATTTGCTCAAGGAGAAGATGGAAGCGAACCGTTCGTTGAACCGTTCCGTTGCCGGCGAGGAGGCGGGGGCTACGAGCGTAAACGATGATCCAAGTGAGGCAGGACGCGCCTCCATGGGGATGATGGACAATATCTATGGCGGATTAGCAAGCCTGATGGGCGGCATGTCGGATAACGTTTATCAAACGGAATACGTTGCGAGTTATTTTCATTTCCTGGATGTCAGTGTCTTAAATGGTTTGTTCGAGGGCAAAAACCAAGCTGACGCGCTGGAAGCGATTCGCGGCCAGCTGGCACCGGAGAGCCAAGAGGTTGAGTATATTCTGTACGGCGCGCACCATCCGGCGGGGAATATCGCTGCAGCGTTTGGTGAGATTTTTGCCATGCGGCTGGCAATTCGGACGATGGAGGGCTTGGTGAAAAATGCGGCTAAAGGCAACCCGCTGTTGGTGTTTGCCGCAGCCTTGTTGTACGGAGCACAACATGCGCTGCAGGACATGATTTCTTTAACCCGGGACGGAAAGATTCAACTAAGCGACTATCTGAAAGTGGATTTGACCTACCGGGATCATCTCAGATTATTTCTGTTGCTGCATGGGCGCAGTGAGCAACGATTGTCGCGGATGTTGGCCGTGATTGCGTTGAATACCGGGGTGGATCCAGCGGAACGGTCCACTTATGTCAAAGGGAACGTGACCGTGGCGATGCCGCTATGGTTCTTGCCGGGAGTAAGCAAAGCGCTGGGGAAGGTCGGCGTACTTAAAGGACATGTGGAAGGAAGCCAGTATTATGTGGCCAAGCAAGCGGATTTTTCGTATTAGCGGAACGATGAGGTGCGGCTTCCGAAAGGAATTGTCGAAAGGAAGCATCACTCTGGAAGCTGCCCTGGTCGCTCCGGTATTTGTACTGGTTGTCTTTTGGTTTGTGTTTCTCGTCCATATGACGCTGCTTTACGGGCAGTTGCATCTGGCCGCAGCCAATGCGGTAAAACAGATCTCTGCTCATATTTATCCAGTGGCGCTCGCCGTACAGGCTCAGCATACCGAGGGGCAAGGAGGGCAATCTCCAACCGCCAATTCGGAGAACGAGAATTCGGCAACTTCTTCGGCTGGGGGACTCGGTAACCCTGAGAGTACATCGGGAAGTGATTCGTTTTCCTGGCAGATGCCATCTCTGTCGCTGGAGGAATGGGCGCAGCAATATGCGTCCAACTTGCCGCCGCCGCTGTCGACATGGGTAATCGACGCTGCCCGTAAAGGTGATCAACCGCTGCAAGAGCTTAAAACGAAAGTATCTGAGGCTGTATTAGATCCGTTGATCAAGCCGATGTTGCGTCCTTTTCTTCGCGGTACCCTCCTGGAGGAAGAACGTCTGCATGTGACCCGCGTTACGGTTCCGAACTTAAAGACGGGGAAGCAGCCGTACTTTGGTCTTGAGTTAAGTTATGAGCTGCCTCTGAAGGTACCGCTTATCGGTCGGCAGCTGGTGCTGCAGACGAGGGCGGAGGAGCGGCTGTGGATCGGGGATACCGGAGAGCTGGAATCGGGGGACGGAAGCGGTGAAGAGACGGGGCAAGCAGCAGTCGTGATTGCCAAGCCTGACCCGGCATATGCTGGACGCCGGGCGACGGTTCTAGCTAAGGTTGCTCCGGGATCAACAGCCAAGCTGACCGTGTATTACAAGAGCGGGGTCAGCCAAGCGAAATATTTAGGTGAAGCAACGGCGGATGATCAAGGACAAATCAGCTGGACTTGGCTGGTCGGAGGAAACACCACGCCGGGGACGTGGAGTTTCGTAATTGAAACGGAGGAAGGCGTACATACGACGGCCACGTTCGAGGTGGTCAGCCCGCGTTCACAATAGGAGAAGGGAGTGGGGACAGATGATTGAGCTCTGGGGCTGTTTGCTGATGCTGCTTGCAGCCTTCGTAACGGATTTAAGATCGATGAAAATTCCTAACGTGATTACGGTTACGGGCATTTTTACCGGACTGTCTTATCACCTGTTAACGGATGGGTGGAGAGGCGCTTGGTTCTCAGCGGCTGGGGCGGCCGTTGGATTTGGACTGATGCTTGTTCTGTATTTGCTTCGAGCTGTTGGTGGCGGCGATGTTAAGCTGTTTGCAGGAATTGGGGCCTGGACGGGCATCGCTTTAACTTTATCGACGATGATGTATTCGATTCTAGCCGCCGGGTGCATCGGTCTGATCCTTTTGATTTGGCGGCGGGAGACCGGGCATCGTCTGCGTCGGATCGCCAGCAGTCTCCTCGGGGCAGCGGTATTGCGCAGCCCAGCTCCGATCCAAGCGGTCGCCAGACACCAACTTCAGTTTCCGTTTATGCTGGCTGTGGTACCGGGGGTACTACTGGCGATTTACTATATGTAACGTATGGGGAGGGATGGAACATGCCGGAGTTGGTTACTGATTTTGTCCGGGACGGCGGTACCTACATGATCCTGCAGGCGAAGGAGGGGCTGAGGCCGGAAGATCTGAACCGGGTTCAACGGTCTATGCTGGCCGCGGTAACCGTACCGAATTTGCTGCGGCTTGATATTCGCGAAATCGATTATCAAATCAGCCTGCATTATGATATCACCGGAAAAAGAATGCTCTCCCAGTGTCTTCGCAGCGACAAGATCAGTATGCCGGAGTTTTATGGTTTACTGCTCCAAGTGGTGGCTGTACTGGAGGACAGCAAGCGGTATATGCTGTCGCCATCCGGCTTCTTATTGGATGAGACGCACATTTTTGTGGAGGAGCCGTTGTCCAGCGGGGCGATGTATTTTACCTATGTCCCTTGGAAGGAAGCGCCGCCCGGTCTCCCGTTGTCTCAGTCACTGCTATCGCTGATTACCCGGATGCTCACCTGCGTCTCACGGGTTGAGGGCGATGGGATTCCGCAGTTGGTCCGGTTATGCGGAGATGAACTTTTTTCGCTAGGGGAACTGAAAAAAATGCTGCTCCATTTATTGTCGGATGAACCGAGTGCCAAGTCCATGAGCGGTGAGAGGGTTGGAGAGAGAAAATCCATACTTAACGAGCCGCTGCCAAGAATGGTTCCTCGACCTGCAGTCTCATCCTCCCGTTCTGCCGTTGTTAAGGAATATGTTCCTACAGATATATCAACCACGACCCAATCGTCTAAATTGTCTGGGGCGACTGCCCATGATTCAACTGATGCAAATGCAATCAGAGAAACGTGGCCGGGTCTCGAGGATGAAGCAATGGCAGCAGTTGTGACGCGAATTAAACCAACCTACCTTGTCCTCGGGCTCCTTCTGGTCGATGCTTTGGGTTGGAAGTTCCTCTATCTCGATCGTCCTGGAACATTAGGGTTAGCGCTTGGCGCTTTGCTTACCGTACTGTTAGGGGTTACAGGGGTTGTGTTGTGGCGTAAGTTTTGCAGCAGTTCGATCAGCCAGGAAGAAGAGGCAGGCGATGTTCCGGAGGAATCTCTTGGGTCGCTCGGAACGTTACGTCCGTTGGGCTTCACGAACGAACGGGAATTTGACTCCTCTTCCCTTGGCGAACATGCCGCAATATCGGAACGTTCGGAGTCTGCGGCGAAGGTCTCGATGGAGGCATTTGTTCCTCGGTCAGGCCTTCCAGACATGAGGGTGGAGCCCTCCGGTTCCGTCATACCTGAGCCGGAATCCGAAGTGAGATTTTCACCGCCTACGGTTCTGCTGAGCCGGTCTGCTCTGGCAGGCCAGGACAACCCGGCTCGTGAACGCATTCCGCGTTACTATTTGGAGCGGTACGAGTCTGCCGGCGGAACGGCGGAGCGGATTCCCCTGACGCCGGGCAGTTTCGTGATTGGCCGCTCGAAAGACATAGCACAATATGTGGAGAATACTTCGGGTGTCTCCCGTGCGCATGTGGAAATCTTAGTGACATCGCACGGCTGTACCTTAAAGGATCTTGGCTCAACCAATGGGACTTACCTCAACGGAGAAAATGTAGCGCCTTATAAAGAATACCCTTTGCAGAATGATGACGTGTTCGTGTTGGCGGAAACGAGGTTTAAGTTTGGGGTGGAAGCAGCTTAAACTCGAATTTGAAATGACCGTAGATTCTCACCGGAAAAGCGGGTATAATGAACGAGAATTATTCTCAATTACAAGGTACATACATAGTTTGCTGGAAAACTGATTAAAGGATGGTTCTCGACATGTCTGCATTAACCCAATCTTCTAAACCTCGCTTGCGCTCCCGCCCCTTGGCGGCAACGTTCATTCTGATCGGCGGCGCGGCGTTGCTGCTATTTGCGATCAGTCTCTCGATTTCCGTCGGGGCGGCGGACATTAAACTCGCGACCGTCTGGGATGCGTTGTTCCACTTTCATGCGGAACAAACCCAGCATCAAATTATTGTGGAGCTGCGTCTCCCACGCGCTTTAGCCGCGGCTTTGATCGGGGCGGCGCTGGCGGTAGCCGGTGCGATCATGCAGGGGATGACCCGCAACCCGATGGCCGATTCGGGCTTGCTGGGGCTGAATTCCGGCGCGGGCTTGGCGCTGGCTATTTGCTTCGCATTGATGCCGGGTACCCCGTTCCTGCTGACGATGCTATATTCGTTTATCGGGGCCGGTCTGGGTGCTGGGCTCGTCTTTGGCATTGGCTCCTTGACCAAAGGCGGCTTGTCCCCGGTTCGACTGACCTTGGCCGGTGCCGCCGTCAGCATGCTGCTGACCGCGATCAGCGAAGGGATCGCCATCTATTTTAAGATCGGACAGGATCTTGCCTTCTGGTACGCTGGTGCGATTGCCGGGGCCGACTGGCTGCAAATCAAGATGGTATCGCCCTGGGTCTTCGCAGGTTTGCTATGCGCCTTGCTGCTGTCAAGATCGATAACCCTGCTGAGTCTTGGCGAAGAGGTAGCTACCGGTTTGGGGCAAAGAACCGGCTTAATCAAAGTGCTGGGCATGATCATCGTCTTAATTCTGGCCGGAAGCGCCGTTTCGATCGTCGGCGCAATTGGTTTTGTAGGGCTGATGGTACCGCACATCGCCCGTTTTCTCGTGGGCGTCGATTATCGCTGGGTGATCCCTTCCTCGGCGCTGCTTGGCAGCTTGCTGATGGTGTTTGCAGATATTTTGGCTCGATTGGTTCATCCGCCACATGAAACGCCAATCGGCGCGCTTATCGCTGTCATCGGGGTACCGTTCTTCCTCTACCTTGCCATGAAGCAGAAGGGGGGATTGGAATGAACCGGATCGAAGCTCCTTTACACTTGCGGCAGAAAGCCCGCAAAGCTTATATCGTCATGACCGTATTTGCGCTGCTGATTATCGCGGTGTTCATTTTCAGTATGAATACAGGGTATATCCGGCTATCGCCTATGGATGTATTTAAGACTTTAGTTGGGATGGGGACGGACAAACAAGAGCTGATCCTCTACGAATTTCGGTTGCCGCGAATCGTCATTTCTGTACTTATCGGGATGGGGATGGCCGTAGCGGGTTGTATCTTCCAGGGGATTTCACGTAACCCGCTGGCGGATCCCGGCGTGCTGGGGATTAATGCCGGCGCGGGCCTCGCGGTCACGCTGTTTATTTCATTTTATCCGACGACGGCTAGTGCGCCCGTCTATTTAATGCCAGTCTTGGCGTTCCTCGGATCGGCTGGGGCAGCCACATTAATTTACGTGCTCTCGTTCAAAAGAAATTACGGGCTGCTCCCGATCCGGATGGTGCTGGTCGGGATCGCGGTTGCTGCCGGCATCAACGCGGCGATGATCGTGCTGCAGCTGCGACTGCGTCCGGAGAACTTCCAAATGCTGCAGATCTGGTTAGTCGGCAGCATCTGGGGGACGTCCTGGAAGTACGTGCTGGCGCTGTTGCCTTGGCTGATCGTATTGCTGCCCTATGTGTTCTCGAAGTCCCGTTCGCTGAACGTGCTGAACCTGGGGGATCAAACCGCCACAGGCCTTGGCACTTCGCTGGAGCGCTCCCGTTTGGGGCTGCTGGCGGCAGCTGTCGGTTTAACCGGTTCCTGCGTTGCGGTGGGCGGCGGTATCTCCTTCGTGGGGCTGATTGCGCCGCACTTGGCCCGCCGACTGGTTGGGCCCAAGCATGAGTATTTGCTCCCGGCCTCTGCGCTGGCCGGCGGCTTGCTGGTGATCCTCGGCGACACGCTGGGCCGATGGGTGCTGCAGCCAGCCGAGATCCCAACGGGCATTGTGGTAGCCATCATCGGTGCACCGTATTTCTTGTACTTGTTATCGAAGTCTCGAATTTAATCGAGGGGCAAGATCACAAAAGGCCCGGAGAACTGGATATTCCAGTCTTCCGGGCCCATTTTACCTCAAATCGGCGACGGCCGATTCCAGGTCAGGGAAATTGAAGGTGAATCCCGCAGCTAACAGCGCTTGGGGAACGACCTTCTGCCCTTCAAGCAGCAGCATGGACATCTCGCCTAATGCTGCTCGGAGCACCGATGCTGGGAGCGGCAGCCAGAAGGGACGGTGATGCACGCGGCAGACCGTCCGCCCGAATTCCTGGTTCGTCACCGGCTGTGGACTTACCGCGTTCACCGGCCCGTGAATGGACGGAAGGGTAGCGCAATAATCGATCAGCCTCACCATGTCCCGCAGGTGAATCCACGGGACCCACTGTTTGCCGCTGCCGAGGTTGCCTCCAACGCCAAGCAGATAGGGCAGACGCATCAAAGGGTAAGCCCCGCCGTTTCGCCCCAGCACGACTCCGGTCCGCAGCTTCACGAGGCGAACGCCATGGAACTCAAGGTCCGCCGTCTCTTCCCAGGCTGCAGTTACCTCGGCGAGAAAATCGGGAGGCGGCGATGGGATGGCGGCGCTCTCGTCAAACGTTTCGGTGAACGAGGTGCCGTAGATGCCGACCGCGGAGCCTTGTACGACGACTTCGGGCTTGCGCTTCATCCTCGTGACAGCGCGTGCCGCCGCCCGGGTAGACTCCAGGCGGGATTCCAAGATACGCCGTTTCGCCTGTTGCGACCAGCGCTGGCTTAGCGTAGCTCCGGCCAGATTGACGATCACGGAGGCGCCCTCCAGCAACGAGGAGGTGTGCTCAACCTCAGCCCATGTTACAGAGGTCAGCCTCTCATTCCTATAGGCGGTCTCTCGCAGCCAACGATTTCCCTTAACCGCTCCCCGTGTGACGACGATAACCTCCTGTCCAAGGTCCAGCCAATATTCAGCTAACGCCCGGCCGATAAACCCCGATCCCCCGAAAATGACCGCTTTCATGCGACGAATCCTCCTTTATGCAAAAACATCCAGCAACCTGGTACAAGACAAGGTGCCGGATGTGATTTTGCGGGGTAGACGTTACTTGTTCATTAAATGTTGGTAAGGGCGATAATCGATCTGATTCTTCTCCAAAAACTTGACGAGGAACTTGTTATCCCGCTTTGGCGTCGCGATGATATAACCTCGGATGCAGTGCTCTTGCGTAACCTCAGAGGCGTTCTCCTGCACCGCGATTTTGCCGATCTCGGCAGCAATCGAATGCTTGGCGATATCCCGGAACGGCCCGGGAACCGGCTCAACCAACCGATCGAGGAACGCCTTGGCCTCCTCGGTCCAGAGATGACGGCTCTTCTCCACCCAATAGTTCTGCCAGTCCAGCTTCGACATGCCGTCGGCCTTCGGGAGCACCTTCAGGAATTTGCGGAACATAAAATATCCGCCAATCGCCATCATGCCGAGCAGCACGAAGCCCCAAAACGCAATGCTGTTCATAAACCAGCGGTTAGGGCCTTGGGCGCTTAATATGTAACCGAACGTTTGCAGCACATTTATCACCTCAGAACGGATTTCGCTTTTCGCGAAAGATTCAGCTATTATGAAATAGTAGGAATTAAATCTTTTTAAATCGAAGATAATCAGCTAAATTATACCTTATTTCTTTATTTATTTCAGCATTCAAGCTAAAATAGGTTTGTTTAGCGATTTATTGTCCAAAAGGGGGAAAACACTTTGTTGAAAATTGGTTCCCATGTTTCGTTCTCGGACAAGGGTCTGCCCAGCGCTACGGCCGAGGCGGTAAGCTACGGCTCCAGCTCGTTCATGATATACACGGGGGCACCGCAAAACACGCGGCGTAAACCGATTGAATCGATGAATATTGAAGAAGGCAAAGCGGCGATGGAGCAAGCCGGAATCGGCGAAATCGTCGTCCATGCGCCTTATATTATCAATTTAGGTTCTTATAAATCGAACACCTATCAGCTGGCAGTTGACTTCCTGCAGGAGGAAATCCGCCGGACGCATGCGCTGGGTGTACGTAATATCGTGCTTCATCCCGGCGCTTTTACGGACAAGGATGCCGAATACGGGGTGAACCGCATTGCTGAGGGATTAAACGAAGTTCTAAACGGCACGAACGAAACGGATGTGTGCATTGCCCTGGAAACGATGGCCGGCAAAGGCACCGAGGTTGGCCGGAGCTTCGAAGAGATTGCGCAGATCATTGATAAAGTTCAACACAATGAGCGGTTAACGATCTGCCTCGATACCTGCCATATCCATGACGCGGGGTACGATATTGTCAATGATTTGGACGGGGTATTGAAGAAGTTCGATGACACGATTGGACTTAAGCGGATTGAAGTCGTGCATATCAATGACAGCAAAAATCCGGTAGGCGCGGCCAAAGACCGCCATACGCCGATCGGCTCCGGCTGGATCGGATTCGAAGCGATCAACCGCGTTGTGCACCATGAGGCGCTGCAAGGCCGGCCGTTCATTCTGGAGACACCTTGGGTTGGGAAGGATGCGAAGACGCAACGCCCGATGTACGAGGTTGAAATCGCTCTGCTGCGCGGAAACGTTGCCGAACGGTTTGGCGATGGCTTCCTGAACGATGTGGAGCGGTTGGCTGACTTCTTCGCCAAGCAGGACATCCATTCGCGTTCCTATGTGTTAGACACGTGGAATTTGCTCAAAAATGACGCCAAAGCGAAAAAAGCGGACCCGCGTGAACCGATGGAGCGCCTGTACGACCTCACCGTCGAAGCCAGCTTGTTCCCGGATTTGACGGAAGAACAGATCAACCATCGCCTGGTGGCCTGGTTCGCCAGCGGTAAATAAGATATAGATAACACAAGAAGCAAGGGGATCAGAAGAACAATGGATACACATGTCAAAACGGGCGGACAACCCGTGAAGCCTCATGAAAGCAATCGCGCGCGCATGTTGATTTCCTGTCCGGACGGACCAGGGATCGTTGCGGCCGTATCCCGCTTCCTGTATGAGCATGGAGCGAATATCGTGCAATCGGACCAATATACGATGGACCCCGAGGGCGGGATGTTTTTTATGCGGATCGAGTTTGATTTGGACGGATTGGACGGGCGGATCGATGCGCTCAAGAGCGATTTTGAAGCAATCGCTTCGCAGTTTAAGATGCAATGGAACATCTATCAGCTCAGCCGCAAGAAGAAGCTGGCCATCTTCGTATCGAAGGAGGATCATTGCCTCGTTGAGCTGCTCTGGCAGTGGCAGGCCGGCGACCTGGACGCTGAAATCTCCATGGTGGTGAGCAACCATCCGGATATGAAGGAGTACGTCGAGTCGTTTGGGATTCCGTATTACCATATCCCTGTAACGCCGGACACCAAACACGAAGCGGAGCAAAAGCAACTAGAGATCGTTGGCGGCAAAGTTGACCTGATCGTGTTGGCAAGATACATGCAAATTCTCTCTCCGGCCTTGATCGAGCCGTATCGCAATCGTCTCATCAATATCCATCATTCGTTCTTGCCCGCATTTGTTGGCGGGAAACCGTATGCCCAGGCGTATCAGCGCGGGGTGAAGATCATTGGTGCGACTGCGCACTACGTGACCGAGGAGCTGGACGGCGGGCCAATCATTGAGCAAGACGTGCAGCGTGTCAGCCACCGGGACGATGTCAGCGAGCTGAAACGCATCGGCCGCACCATCGAACGGGTTGTATTGGCTCGGGCAGTGAAATGGCATATCGAAGACCGAATTTTGGTGCATCAAAATAAAACGGTAGTGTTTAACTAACTCGCTGTGCAATGTCCACAAAAAATGAAGCCGGCCACCCAGACGAATCGTCAGGGTGGCCGTTTTTTTGGGCAATGATTAGGCTCCCCGGTAGGCAATCCCGTCGATCATCAGCAGACAGTCGCCATCGATAAACTCCGTGGTGGTGGTGGTCATGCGGGCAGGAAATTGGTTGGGCTCAAAGTATTTCATCATCATCATCACAAAAAATATCATTCGTGTAAGAAGGTTTGGGAATAATGGAATAATGGTATGGAAAAGGCGAGAAGGAAGTGCTACAATAGATAAAGTCAAAATGATTTTTTCAAAATGATTGTTTTGTAATTGCAGCGTTAAAGTTTCATGAGTTTCAAGACTTTTTTCATCATTAAGGAGGAAACACGAATGCCACTTACAGACAACAATTCGATCGACAATCTCTCGATCACCACAATTCGTACGCTGGCGATCGACGCGATCGAAAAAGCGAAATCCGGTCATCCGGGCATGCCGATGGGCTCTGCTCCGATGGGTTATCAATTGTTCGCCAAAACGATGGTCCACAATCCAGATGAACCAACCTGGATCAACCGCGACCGTTTTGTTTTGTCCGCTGGTCATGGTTCCATGCTGCTGTACAGCTTGCTGCACCTGTGCGGTTATGACCTTCCGATGGAAGAAATCAAGCAGTTCCGTCAATGGGGCAGCAAAACGCCAGGCCATCCAGAGTATGGTCACACTGCCGGCGTTGATGCAACCACCGGTCCGCTGGGCCAAGGTTTGGCGATGGCCGTGGGGATGGCGCTTGCCGAAACGCAACTGGCTGCGACCTACAATAAAGGCGATCTGAAAGTCATCGACCACTATACGTACGGCATCTGCGGCGACGGCGACTTGATGGAAGGCGTAGCCAGCGAAGCAGCGTCGCTTGCCGGTCACCTGAAGCTGGGCAAATTGATCTTCCTGTATGACTCCAACGATATCTCGCTGGACGGTAAGCTGAACCTCAGCTTCTCGGAAAATGTACGTCAACGCTTTGAAGCTTACGGCTGGCAAACGCTGCGCGTCGAAGACGGCAACGATCTGGCTGCAATCGAAGCGGCGATCGAAGAAGCGAAACGTGACACCGAACGCCCAACGCTGATCGAAGTGAAGACGATCATCGGCTACGGCAGCCCGAACAAGCAAGGGAAAGGCGGCCACGGCGGTACGCACGGCTCCCCGCTGGGACCTGAAGAAGCGAAGCTGACGAAAGAGAACTATAAATGGGTTTATGAAGAAGACTTCTATGTGCCGCAAGAAGTGCGCGAGCATTTTGCTAAAGTCAAAGAACGCGGTATCGCGGCATATCAAGCTTGGCAAGAAACGTTCAAGCAATATAAAGCACAATATCCAGAGCTGGCGGCTCAATTCGAGCGCGCGATTGCCGGCGACCTGCCATCCGGCTGGGATGCGAAGCTGCCGAAATACAGCCCGTCGGACAAAGCCGTTTCGACTCGCGTTGCTTCCGGTAACGCACTGAACGGACTGGCTCCGAACGTGCCTCAGCTGCTGGGCGGCTCCGCTGACCTGGAAAGCTCGACGATGACTCATCTGAACGATCTGGCAATGTATACGCCGGAAACCCGCGACGGCCGCAACCTGTACTTCGGCGTACGCGAGTTCGGCATGGCTGCAGCGATGAACGGAATCATGCTGCACGGCGGTTTGAAAGTATTCGGCGGTACGTTCTTCGTGTTCACTGACTACCTGCGTCCAGCTGTACGTTTGTCCGCTCTGATGAAGCTGCCGGTAACTTACGTGCTGACGCATGACAGTATCGCGGTTGGCGAAGACGGCCCAACGCATGAGCCGATCGAACAATTGGCTTCCCTGCGCATCATCCCTGGCTTGACGGTCATCCGTCCGGCAGACGCGAACGAAACGTCCGCAGCATGGGCTTATGCCGTAGAAAATAAAGCGAATCCGGTAGCTCTGGTGCTGACGCGTCAAAACCTGCCGATCCTGGAAAGCACGGCTGAAAAAGCACGCGAAGGCGTGAAACGCGGCGGATACGTTGTATCCGATGCGAAGGACGGCAAGCCGGTGGCTCAGATCATCGCGACAGGCTCTGAAGTTCAACTGGCCGTCAAAGCGCAAGCAGCCTTGGCTGAAGAAGGCATCCATGTTCGTGTCATCAGCTTGCCAAGCTGGGATCTGTTTGACAAGCAAGATCAAGCTTACAAGGACTCCGTCATCCTGCCGGATGTCAAAGCCCGTGTAGCTGTAGAAATGGCACATCCGTTTGGATGGGAACGTTTTGTCGGCGAGAAAGGCTCGGTCATCGGCATCGACAAGTTCGGGGCATCCGCGCCTGGCGACAAAGTGATCGCAGAGTACGGCTTTACGGTTGAGAATGTCGTAAGCCATGTGAAAGCTCAATTGAAATAATGGACGTGTAAGTTCACCAAGTCAGGTTAAGGCCGGCTTGGTGAACGACTTCTTGTTAGGAGATGGAAGGGAGAGGGGAACGTGACCCAGCAACTGCAAAATGTGACTGTAGATAAGCAAGCTAACATTTATTTCGACGGCAAAGTCACGAGCCGGACCGTATGGCTTCCTGACGGAAACAAACTGACGCTGGGGATCATGCTCCCTGGCGAGTACGAATTCGGCACGGATTCGCTGGAAGTGATGGACATCTTGTCCGGGGACCTGAAGGTACTGCTTCCAGGCGAAACGCTGTGGCGCGAAATTAGCGGGCGTGGAACGTTCACCGTTCCCGCCAAGTCTTCCTTCAAGCTGGAGGTGCGCAGCGTGACGGATTACTGCTGCTCTTACGGAGCGGGAGCCGAGGCGTAAGCCCCTTTGGCAGGATAACAACCAAAAAGGCAGGTATCAGCGAAAGAATTGCATCGCTGAACCTGCCTTTATGTTCCTCTTCTGTTCGAACCGGCTGTTGATTATTCGCCGATTTGCTTGCCGATCCAGGCTTCATACACTTTGACGATGGAGGAGAGATCCTCATCGCCGAAGCCTTGGGTTTGCCCCGCTTGGAACAGGCTCTTGGCCAGATTCAGCATCGGGGCAGGGATGCCGGAGCCGTCGGTTAACGAAGACGCGAGCTTCAAATCTTTGAGCATCAACGCCAGCGAGAACTGATTCGTAAAATCATGTTCGATGATTTTGCGGCCTTTCAGTTCGGCGGCTTTACTGCCGGCGGAGCCCAGCTGTACGAGCTCCAGGAATCGGTCGGCTGGCAGACCGGACTTGGCCGCGATGGCAAAGCCTTCGGCCAGCGCCAGGTTGTTGATGCCAACGATCGTGTTATGGGCCAGCTTGGCGACGGCGCCGCTGCCGTTGTCGCCCATGTGCAGCACTTTTTTGCCCATCGTATCGAATAGATCCGTTACTTGCGACAGTGTTTCCGCTGAGCCGCCGACCATAAAGACGAGCGTGCCGTCGATGGCGGCTGGTGAGCTCCCGGTGACCGGGGCGTCAAGGAACGAGCCGCCAAGTGCAGCAATCTGCTTAGCCAGACGTTGGACGAGCGCTGGTGAGATGGTGGAGCAGTCGATGACCGTGGTTCCAGACCGAATTCCGGCTAAGACACCGTTATCCCCTTCGTAGACTTCGATAATGGAATCATCATTGCTGACCATCGTAATGACAACGTCCGCTCCAGCGGCAGCTTCCTGTGGTGAAGCAGCTACAGTAGCACCCAATTCGGTTAACGGCGCCGCTTTAGAGGCGGTACGGTTATATACAGTTACAGGATAACCTGCACGAAGCAGGTTCGAAGCCATCGGTGCACCCATCGTCCCGAGGCCGATAAATCCGATTGATTTCAAGTTCGTCACCAACTTCCATAAAAATTGAACATCATTTAATTATTTTAGCACGGGTTGTGGAAACCTGTATATTGTGCCCTTGTCATCGCTGGGAAATTACAGTATCCTAGGTTTAAGTTATTTGAGGGGGCGTTCAGCCCGGATATATTTACCAGATTGCAGCTAGCAGCAGATATTGAACGTTTCCTCTTGGATAGGGCCAGTATGATAAATATTAGAAAGAGGAGAGTATCAGCTATGTCCAAAAAAGTGACTTTTGACTACAGCAACGCCCTGCAATTTGTTGGGCAACATGAGATCGATTATTTCGCCGAGCCTGTTCGCGTCGCTCATGAGCAATTACATAATGGCACCGGAGCAGGTTCCGATTTCTTGGGTTGGATCAACCTGCCGACCGATTATGATAAAGAAGAATTCGCTCGTATCCAGAAGGCCGCGGCCAAAATCCAAAGCGATTCCGACGTTCTGATCGTCATCGGGATCGGCGGCTCTTACTTGGGGGCACGCGCCGCTATTGAATCGCTGTCCCATTCGTTCTATAACCTTTTGCCGAAGGACAAGCGTAAGACGCCGGAAATTTATTTTGCCGGGAACAACATCAGCTCCACTTACGTAAATCACTTGCTTGAACTGATCGAAGGCAAGGATTTTTCCGTGAACGTTATCTCCAAATCGGGGACAACTACGGAGCCGGCGATTGCTTTCCGTATTTTCCGTGCAGCCTTGGAGAAGAAGTACGGCAAGGAAGAAGCGCGTAAACGCATTTACGCGACGACCGACAAAGCAAGAGGCGCGCTGAAGAAGCTGGCTACCGAAGAAGGTTACGAAACCTTTGTCATTCCGGATGACGTTGGCGGACGTTATTCCGTATTAACTGCGGTTGGCCTGTTGCCGATTGCGACAGCAGGTATTAATATTGAAGAAATGATGCAAGGGGCTGCCGATGCACAGAAGGAATTCAGCAACCCGAACTTAGCTGAGAACATGAGCTATCAATATGCAGCTGTCCGGAACGCGCTGTACCGGAAAGGGAAAGTTACAGAAATTCTCGTAAACTACGAGCCTTCCCTCCACTATGTATCGGAATGGTGGAAGCAGCTGTATGGTGAAAGTGAAGGTAAGGACTACAAAGGGATTTATCCGGCATCGGTTGATTTCTCCACCGACTTGCACTCCATGGGTCAATTTATCCAAGAGGGCAACCGGAATATCTTTGAAACGGTCATCCAAGTAACCGAGGTGCCTAGCCACATCACGATTGAATCCGATCCTGCGGATTTGGACGGCTTGAACTTCCTGGCTGGCAAAACGCTGGACTTCGTGAACAAGAAGGCGTTCCAAGGTACGCTGCTGGCGCATACAGACGGTCAAGTTCCGAACTTGGTTGTGAATGTGCCGGATTTGACGCCGTACTCCTTTGGTTACCTGGTGTACTTCTTTGAAAAAGCCTGCGGTATCAGCGGATACCTGCTTGGCGTAAATCCGTTCGACCAACCGGGCGTCGAAGCGTATAAGAAGAACATGTTTGCGCTCCTTGGCAAACCGGGGTACGAGAAGGAAAAGGCTGAACTCGAAGCACGTCTTTCCAAGTAATCTACGTCATTTCGATTAAATGTTTATCAGTGCCAGAAGCAGTTCACCGGCAAGTTCCGGAGGAGCTGCTTCTTGGCACATTCATAAGGATGGTCTCATATGCTAGAAAAGTACAAGACGGTCAGGCAATCCGGAGAGAAGGAAATCGTCATCAAGAAATCAAGGTTCATCGGACATGTGAAGCCGGTGGAAACCGAAGCTGAAGCAATCCAGTTTATCGAGGAAATCAAGAAGAAACACTGGAACGCGACACACAACTGTTCCGCTTATATGATTGGGGAACGGGACGAGATCCAGAAGCAATCCGACGACGGAGAGCCAAGTGGTACGGCCGGCAAGCCGATTTTGGAGGTGATCAAAAACCAGGGCCTCAAGAACGTTGCAATCGTCGTAACCCGGTATTTTGGCGGGATCATGCTAGGGGCGGGCGGCCTTATCCGTGCATACACTGATGGAGCTGTCGCAGCGCTTGAAGCAGGTGAAGTCATTACCCGCGTATTACACCAAGAAGTGTTTGTTGAGCTGGATTACACCTGGCTGGGCAAAGTGGAAAATGAACTGCGTAACCGCGGCATCCGTACGGGAGAGACGGAGTTCGCGGATAAAGTGACATTATGCTGTCTGCCGCTTCATCCGGAGGCAAACGCCTTCATGGATTGGATGACTGATTTGACGGGTGGTCAGGCCGTGATGACGGAAGGTGACAAGGTTTATTTTATTGAAGGGGAATAATGCCTATGGCAAGAAGAGCAGTTGATCAGGAGTTGTCGAGAGAAAGAATTATGGAAGCGGCCCGTCATTTGTTCATTACCAAAGGGTACCGCGGAATATCCATGAGGAGCATCGGTCAGCATTTGGGATACAGCCACGGCTCGCTATATTATCACTTCAAGGAAAAGGCCGAATTATTTTACGCCATCGTTGTAAAAGATTTCGAGTCGCTTACCCACCTGTGCGAGCAAGTGACAAAACGCCCCCCAGCTGACGGGCTGACCAAAGCGGAGCAGCTGATGCTGGAATTTATTAAATTTGGCTTGGAGCATCCGCACCAATACGAAATCATGTTTATGCTCAGGGATGAGGAAATCCTAGCATACTGTCGCAACGAACAAGCTAAATGTTTTAATATGTTCGAGTCGCTCATTCGCAGTTTTCTGCAGGAAGAGAAGCATCCGTTGGAGAAGCATCCGTCTCTTCCGCTCAGTATGTTTTTGGGTATGCATGGATTTATCTCTTACTACATCCAAGATCGGCTGACCTTTGAAGAGATTAAGCCGGCTGCTGTCGCCCACGTAAAGTTATTAAGCCACAGCGTTTACCGTGTAACGTCATAAGGCGTTTTTGTTTTCACTTCGCACTTTATCCAATTACACCAGTATAGCATCAATACTTTATAACACTAATTGACAAAACCGGCAATCCGAGTTGAAGTTCATCGGGATTTGCCGGTTTTTTTGTTTGAGGGAATGGTGAAAACAGCCGTGTTTCGCGGTAAGCTGATACTTTTTTTCAGATTGACGAAATGCCTGAGCTTTGGTAATCTATTCTTAATATTAATCCAAGTAAATTTATCAGAATTTAACGAATGATGATACGGATTCGGGCAGCAATGAGAAGAACGGCAGTAACTTGACTTGGGCTTTCGAAATTGGAAAGGATGTGGGGTTTGGCATGCATGTAGAAGTGCGGAATTTAAACAAGCATTTTGGCAGCTTCCATGCCGTTCGAGATGTGAGTTTTGGCATCGAAAAGGGGCAACTCATCGGCTTGCTGGGGCCGAGCGGCGGCGGTAAAACGTCCATTCTTCGCATGCTCGCGGGTTTGGAGCAGCCGGATGAAGGGGAGATCCTGTTCGATGGACAGCGGGTGAATGAGTTAAAGCCGCAGGATCGCGGAATCGGCTTTGTCTTCCAGAGCTATGCCCTGTTCAAGCATATGACCGTATTCGATAATATCGCTTTTGGGTTGCAGGTGAAGAAAGTCCCGAAGGCAGAAATACGGGAGCGGGTGATGGAGCTGGTTCAGCTGACCGGGCTGAGTGGATTCGAGAACCGCTATCCGCATCAGCTGTCCGGCGGGCAGCGACAACGGGTCGCCTTTGCCCGGGCCTTGGCGCCGCAGCCGCAGCTCTTGCTGCTGGACGAACCGTTTGCGGCGATCGATGCGAAGATCCGTCAGGAACTGCGGTCGTGGCTGCGTGAGCTGATCGAGCAGGTGGGCATCACCTCCATCTTCGTTACCCATGACCAAGATGAAGCGATTGAAGTTGCTGATGAGATTATGATCATTAACCAAGGCCAGCTGGAGCAGAAAGGGACGCCTTGGGATATTTATAAAGAGCCGCAGACCCCATTTGTCGCCTCGTTTATTGGCCAATCCACGCTGGTGGAGCGTGCCGCCGATCTGAAGGGCTTCGAGGAAGAATGCGGAGGGCCGGCGACCAAAGCGTTGATTCGTCCAGAGTACATTGAAGTGGGGAACGAGCATGAGTTTACGTTGCTCTCCGCAACCGCCCCGGGTGTGGTGAAGCATCTCCACTTCCGCGGCAGCGAATGGCTGGTGGAGGTCGAGGTGGGCGGACATACACTGACAACCTTCCGTTCCCTGGAGAAGGAAACGTTGAAGGCCGGACAAGAAGTACGCGTGTTGGTGCACCGCGCTTATCTGTTTGACGACGAACGGAGCTGGATTCTGGAAAATCCGTTGAAGCGCGAACCGCTCAGCGTGATCATTTAAACCTAAAGGGCTGTATCAAGGAAAGCGTCTGCGGCTTTCCACGATACAGCCCTTTAGTTGTTATTTCATACCGGAAATCGAATAGTTTTCGATAATATGTTTTTGGAAGATGATGAAGATGATGATGATCGGAACGACCATAAATGCGGAGCCCGCCATCTGCAAGGCGTAATCGCCTCCGTACTGACCCTTAAGCAACTGCAGGCCAACCGACAAGGTATACAGGCTCTCGTCGTTCGCGATGATCAGCGGCCAGAGGAAGCTGTTCCAACCGGCGATAAAGGTCAGGATGCCTTGAACCGCCAGGATTGACTTGGAAATCGGCAAAGCGATCTGTACGAAAATGCGGAATTCGCCAGCGCCGTCCAGACGGGTAGCTTCCATCAGCTCGTCGGGAATCGTCGACATGAACTGGCGGAACAAGAAGATGCCGAAGGCTCCGACTAAGCCCGGTAGTACAATCCCAACCATGGTGTTAGTTAAGCCCATCATGTTCAGGATCAGATAGACCGGAATCATCGTGACCTGTCCGGGAATCATCATGGTGGCCAAGACGAGATAGAACAGACCATCCCGCCCCTTAAACTTGTACTTCGCGAAAGCAAAGCCGGCCAGGGCGTTCAGGAACAGGCCCAGGAAGGAGAAGACAACAATGATTAACGTATTTCGCAAATAGACGCCAAACCGCATGTTCTCAAACAGTTCTTGGAAGTTCTCCAGCGTGAACTGGTGGGGCCATAGGGTAGGCGGGATTTGCGCTACTTCGCTTTCCGGTTTAAATGACGACAGGATCATCCAGACGAATGGCAGCAGCATCAGCAGGCCCATCACACCGAGCAGAATTCCGACCAGCCATTGCAGCGCTTTATCGCCCGAGGTTCTGGTTTGCATATGTGTACACCTCCCGGGATGACATTAGACATCCGCTTCCTTGTTTTGAAATTTGAATTGAATCAGCGTGATCAGGATAATCGCGAAGAACAGAATAAAGGAGCCTGCCGCAGCATATCCAAATTTGCTGAATTGAAAGCCGTTGTTATAAATAAACAAAGCTACGGAGATCGTGCCATCCAGCGGACCGCCTTTGGTCATGACAAAAGGTTCCTCGAAGAACTGCAGCCAGCCAATCATCGTGGTGATGGACACAAAGAAGATGGCGAAGCGCAGCAGCGGAATCGTAATCGACCAGGTCTGCCGCCAGTTGCTGGCCCCGTCGATTTGCGCCGCTTCATAATACGTTTTCGAGATGCCTTTGATTGCAGCGATGAAAATAATCATGTTTAAGCCAATCGCCCGCCATACGGCCAGGATAATCAGCGAGATTTTCGCCATGACCGGATCTTGCAGCCAAGGGACAGACCCGAACCCCAGCAAGTTCAAAATATAGTTGAGCAGTCCCAGCGACGGGTTGTACAGGTAGCTCCATACGACGGCTACCGCCACGACGTTGGTAACCGACGGCATATAGAAGATGACCCGAAATGCTTTGAAAATACGGGCTTTACCGAAGTTGATCAGCAAGGCGATCAACAGGGAAATGATGATAACGAGCGGTACGCCGATAATAACGTAAAATAACGTGTTAAAAATGGATTTTTGAAACGATGGGTCCAACAGCACTTCCTTATAGTTATCGAAACCTACAAAGCTGATGTTGGAGAGGTCGGCCAACCCGGCTAAATCCATGTCGGTGAAGCTGATCACCAGGGCAATGGCGATCGGAAGCAGCGAAAAGAGCACCAGCAAAATCAGGGTCGGCGCAATGAACAAGTAAGGTGCGTTTTTTTGCGATAAGCCTTTCATCTCGGATCACTTCCTTTATTCAGCGCGTCTAAGCTAACGTCACCACCTCTGCCCGCCGGGGAGCCGGAGCTGCCGGCGGGCTGGAGGCGGTATGGTAAAGCTTTCGCTTACTTACTGAGGATTTTCTCAGCTTCGGCGTTGAAGGCGTCCATTTCTTTTTGGACATCCGCGCCGCCGCGAACGATACGTTCAAAGCTCTTCAAGTAGGTTTGAGCAATTTGCTCCCAAGTGGTGAGCAGCGGCATCGGTTCGGAATGCTCCAGCTGCTCTTGCAGCGCCTGATAGTTCGGATCGTCTTTGAGGGACGGATCTTCCCAAGCTTTCAAGTTGGTCGGCAGCGATTTGGTCAGCTGCATCCACTTGATTTGCGTTTCCGGCTTGCTCATGTATTGAATGAACTTCAAAGCTTCGTCCTGATGTTTCGTGTATTGGAATACCGACAGATCGGAGCCGCCCAGCGCGGAAATATTGTTCTTCTTCGCCGGCAGCGGAGCCACCGCCCATTTGCCTTCCAAATCCGGTGCTTGCGTCTTGATGGAGTTAATCATCCAAGGGCCGCTGATGAACATCGGAACAACGCCCTCGCCGCTCAGCCCTTGAACAGGGTCCAATCCAAGGTCAATCGGTGCGGAACCGTCTTTAAAGAATCCGTTCAAGTATTCTACCGCTTCCACGAACTCCGGCTGGTTAAACAGCGGCTTGTTCTGGTCGTCGAGCAGCTTGGAGCCGTTCTGACGGGCGAACATAAACGCCAGCGATTGTTCGTTCATATCAATGCTAATCCCGTATTTCCCGTTGCCGCGGTCCGCCAGCTTCTTCGCTGCATCGCGAAGTTCTTCCCATGTTTTTGGGGCTTGGTCGTAACCCACTTCCTTCAACAGATCCGTGCGGTAGAAGAGGACGCGGGTTTCGGTGTACCACGGAATCCCCACGATTTTACCGTCATATTTCGTTGTGTTAACGGCGCCCGAATAAAATTGATCCTCATTAAATTCCGGGTACTTGTCCACCACAGAAGTCAGATCCATGAGCGCACCGGCATTCGCAAACTCTGGAATCCAGGTTGTCCCCATTTGAATAACGTCCGGACCTTTCTTCGAAGCGACGGCGGTCAGCAGCTTGTCATGCGCATTCGACCAAGGCAGGGCTTGAACATCCACCTTAATGTTGGGATTCTCCTTCATGAAGTCATCCGCGATTTGCGGCAGCGATTTCGCTTCGTCGCCCATCGCCCATACGCTAATTTGCACTTGTTTGTCGCCGCCGTTTGCGGCCCCATTCCCGCCATTCGCAGCGTTATCTTTCGATCCGCAGCCAGCAAGAAGGCTAGCGAGCACCAGTGAGCTGGCAATGAGGGTAGTTGCTGTTTTTTTCCACATAAGGATCGTCCTTTCTGAAAATAATAGCTGTAAGTAATATGAGACATTATTTAACTTTTTTATGCAAAACAGATGAGCCGGCCTTGAGGACAGCAACACCTCCTTCTCAAGTATCGAAATGAGTCCCCTTGAAATAACAAAGTTGATGTCGCCAGTTGCGCGATCATAAACAGGTGAAACGTTTCGATTTTGAAAAATATAAACCTGATTCCTAGAAAATCAGAACCAAGTGAAACGTTTCGACTAATTATAAAACAGATTGTAATCGTATTCAATATCTTTTTTTCGGATCATTACCTGATGCTCAGTTTGTTAAAATGACTTTATTGAAACGTTTCTATAAATTATGAAATCGCCTTCTATGAAAATTGACGGATTTTTTGATTCGATATATAATCCAACTATTCAAATAATCGAAACGTTTCACCGATATGCTATTAACCATAATCTTTATACCGAAAAAGGTGGGGAACCCATGACACAACAACCCATAGAGAATTACCTGAAGCAGATGACCCTGGAGGAGAAGGTTGACCAGTTGCTGCAGCTTGCCGTCCCGTTCTTTGAAGGAGCTCAGACGGAAGGGGAAATCACGGGTCCGATGCAGGAGCTGGGCGTAACCGAGGAGACGGTGCGAAACACAGGCTCGGTTCTCGGATTATCCGGGGCGCAGGAAGCAATCAACGTGCAGCAGGCGCATTTGAAGAAGAACCGATTAGGCATTCCACTATTGATGATGGCCGATATCGTCCACGGCTTTAAAACGATCTTCCCCGTACCGCTGGCCATCGGCTGTTCTTGGGATTTGTCTCTGGCGGAGCGAAGCGCTGAGATTGCTGCGAGAGAAGCCGCCGTGTCAGGGGTTCACGTTACGTTTGCCCCGATGGTCGATCTGGTGCGCGATCCCCGGTGGGGGCGGGTCATGGAATCGACGGGCGAAGATCCATACCTCAACAGCGAATTTGCTCGGGCGTTTGTCCGCGGCTTCCAGGGACGTGATTTGCGGAACGATACCAGCCGGGTGGCTGCCTGCGTGAAGCATTTCGCCGCCTATGGCGCGGCTGAAGGCGGACGGGATTATAACACCGTCGATATGTCGGAACGGCAGCTCCGCGAGACTTATCTGCCGGCTTACAAGGCCGCGTTGGAAGAGGGCTGCGAAATGGTCATGGCGTCGTTTAATACGGTGGATGGCATTCCGGCAACCGGTAATCGGCGCTTGTTACGTCAGCTGCTTCGCGAGGAATGGGGCTTTGACGGCGTGATTATCTCGGATTGGGGCGCAGTCAAGGAATTGATCCCGCACGGAGCTGCAGCTGACGAGAAGGAAGCGGCCCGCCGCTCAATCGAAGCGGGCATCGACATCGAGATGATGACCACCTGTTATATGAAGCACTTGACGGAGCTGGTGAAGACCGGGGTGGTTGAGGAAAAGCGGATTGATGAAGCTGTGCTGCGGATCCTGCAACTTAAAGAGAAGCTGGGGCTGTTTGACAATCCTTATCGCGGTGCAGATCCGAAGCGGGAAGCGGAGATCGTCTTCTGTGACGAACACCGGGCCGCTGCCCGCGAGCTGGCAACCAAATCCTGCGTTCTGCTCAAAAACGACGGCGTGCTGCCGCTGCGGCGGGATCAGTCCATCGCGTTGATTGGTCCGTTTGCGCAAAGCGGCGACATTCTTGGGCCGTGGTCCTGGCAGGGGTCGACGGAAGCGGCGGTTCGGCTCTATGACGGCCTCGTCGCGAAGGCAGGCGCAAGCCGCATCGTTGTAGCAAAGGGATGCGGTATCGAGGAAGGCGATGAGCGCCAGCTTGAGGAAGCGGTGGCTGCAGCGGCTCGCGCCGATGTGATCGTGCTGGCCTTAGGCGAAAGCTCGGAAATGAGCGGTGAGGCAGGAAGCCGGGGAGATATCCGGCTGCCACAGGTGCAGCTGGCGCTGATCGAGCGCCTGGCTGAGTTGGGCAAACCGATGGCGGCGGTGTTGTTTAACGGCCGGCCGCTGGATCTTCACGGCGTAGCGGATCGCGCCCATGCCGTGCTGGAAGCGTGGTTCCCGGGCAGCGAAGGCGGCCACGCGATCGCCGACCTATTGTATGGAGACGTACAGCCGTCGGGACGGTTGTCGATGTCTTTTCCCTATGCTGCAGGGCAAATTCCTGTGTACTACAACCATTTCAACACCGGACGTCCGAAGGGAGCGCCAGATGCTCAGATCAGATACGTTTCGCAATATTTGGACATGCCAAACGAGCCTCTATTCCCGTTTGGATTCGGTCTTAGCTACACCACATTTGAATATGGCGAGCCGGAACTTTCGACAACGGTGATGACACCTAAGCAGCCGCTAACCATCAAGGTGAAGGTGACGAATACCGGATCGGCAGCTGCTGAGGAAACCGTACAACTCTATATCCGCGATATCGCGGGGGACGTGGTTCGACCGGTCAAGGAGCTGAAGGGATTTCGCAAAATCTTGTTGCAGCCCGGGGAAACGCGGGAAGTCACTTTTGACATCAACGAGGCGCAGCTGCGATATCATCACAGCGATTTGACTTACAGCAGCGATGCGGGCGAGTTTATTGCCTTTGTCGGTCCCAACAGCCGAGATGCTGCCGGCGTGCGATTTATTTTGCAAAAATAGAAATCATCATAAGGATCAAAGGAGTGGAAAGGATGACGACAGCAACGGAGGCGAGGAAAGTTCTTCGTGCGGGGGACTTGACCTTTACGTTATGGAACAGCGGCGATCTGTACGAAATGAAATATCGGGACATCCTGATGAATCAGCTGTTATCCGGCCCGGTGGAAGGCTCGATGAACAATCTTTATTTACGGCTGCATCATCCCGAAGGGATTCGGGCCATTCCCTTACTCGGCATTCGCTCGAACAGTCGGCTGAGCTTCGGAGCGGATCGTGCGGTTTGGAAAGGGGAAGCCGAAGGGATTCAGTACGAGGTCGTTTTGAGACTCGATTCCCGGGGAATTTGGTTCTGGGATGTTCGGTTGGAGGGACAAACCACGGTTGAGGTCGATGTGGTTTATGGCCAAGATATCGGGCTTGCCGAACCGGGAGCGGTGCGAAGTAATGAAGCGTATATGTCACAATACATTGACCATACCGTCTTTCAACATGAACGGCGAGGGGCGGTTATCTGCTCGCGGCAAAACCAGCCGCAGCGCGGGAAATTCCCATATCTGCAGCAAGGGGCGCTGACTGGAGCAACGGGATTTTCGACCGATGGCTTTCAATTTTTTGGGTTGTCCTATAAGGAGACGGATCACCCTGAAGCGCTGATGCGCAAGGAGCTGGCGAACGAAGTATATCAATACGAATTTGCGTATGCGGCGCTTCAAACAGGTCGTCAGGTGCTGAATGGGCAAGCGCGGGTTGTCTTCTACGGGCTGGTGCGGGAGGATCATCCGGAAGCGATCGAGACGCTGGAATTCCAGGAGTTGATTGAAGATGCGTGGCGTGAATTCGAGGCCGCTCCTGTAAATGCGGTTGAGGCTGCAGCTTCCGTAGCCTTGGCGAAGGAAATTGGCGAGCCGTTGTCGGGTTTACCGATGGACGAGGCCGAAATCGAGGCTTCGTTCCCGCATCGTCAGCATGAGGAGCGGGATGACGGGCAGCTGCTGTCATTCTTTACGGATACGCACGAGCATGTCGTTTTGAAGGCCAAAGAACTTCGAGTTGAGCGTCCGCATGGCATCATCTTGATGTCCGGCGGGAACGACCGGGTGGGCAGCGAAGTGATCACGACAACTTCATACATGTACGGCGTCTTTAATTCCCAAGTCGTCGTGGGCAACACCTCGTTCCACAAGTGGGTATCCAACGTACGCAACGCGCTGAACGTCTCCAAAGCGTCTGGGCAACGGATCTATGTGGAAGTGGACGGAGTGT
Source organism: Paenibacillus sp. 3LSP (assembly GCF_032465655.1). Taxonomy (NCBI): domain Bacteria; kingdom Bacillati; phylum Bacillota; class Bacilli; order Caryophanales; family Paenibacillaceae; genus Paenibacillus; species Paenibacillus sp. 3LSP. Next base: position 38,194 of record NZ_JAWDJI010000129.1, read on the forward strand.
ATCGGCTGCTGACGATGCCGTCGATGTTTGAGATGGGCTTTAACTATGCCCGTTGGACCTATAAACTGGCAGAAGATACAATCGTCATCACCAACTATACCGCAACGGATTCCCCGGAACTTGCGCTTAACGTCGTGTCTAAGAACGGCCGAGCGTACCGTTATTTGGTGACAAACCAAATCGTGATGAATGATGTGGAGTTCCAACGATCTTTCCTTATGGAGCAAAACAATGGAGTGCTGACATTCCGCGCCGACCGTGAAGCGTTGTCTGCTTCCGTCTATCCGGACCTGGCGTACCGGATGCACGTGACGGGAACGGGCTTTAGCGTGGTTGATGAGCGTCGGCTGGCTCCGGATGCCGCGCCGGGCAGCTCGTCACTGGTGGTGTTGGAAACAGAGCCTAGCAGCCATTGGACACTGACGGTGCAAGGGCTGCTGCACGGCGGGGAATCGCAGCCAGCGATTCAGGAAGTCCAGGAAGAAAGTGTTCGGTATCGTGCGTTTTTGAGCCAAGTGATGAACGGTTTCCGGTTATCGCTGGAGGAAGTGTCCGCACCCGCAGCTCAGGAGCTGCAAAAGCTTAATACGCTGGCCTGGTGGTATACGCACAATATGCTCGTTCATTTCTCGGTGCCTCACGGGCTGGAGCAATACGGCGGGGCCGCTTGGGGAACCCGCGATGTGTGCCAGGGGCCGGCGGAATATTTTTTGGCGACGCAAAAATACGAGGTGGTCAAGGACATCCTGAAGACGGTGTATGCTCACCAATATGAGGATGATGGCAATTGGCCGCAATGGTTTATGTTTGATCGGTACTTCCGGATTCAGCAAGAGGAGAGCCATGGCGACATCATCGTTTGGCCGCTGAAGGTGCTAAGTGATTATCTGACGGCGACCGGGGACTATGGATTGCTGGATGAAAAGGTTCCGTATACGGTCAAAGGAAGCTTTGAACCGTCTGCTGCATCGGCGACGATCCGCGAGCATGCGATGAAGGAAATTGGCTATATCCGCAGCCATTTCTTGCATGACACCTACTTGTCTTCCTACGGCGACGGGGATTGGGATGATACGCTTCAACCGGCGAACGCCCAGCTCAAGCGCTTTATGAGCAGCAGCTGGACGGTGGCGTTAACGTACCAGACGTTCCGTCAGTTGGCGGAGGCGCTGTCGGAAGAGGAACCGAGTTGGGCGGAGGAGCTTGCGGAGCTGGCGGAGGGCATCAAGCGTGATTTTAACAAGTATATGCTGAGCACCGAAGTAATCCCGGGCTTCGTCTATATGGAACAACCGGGCCAAGCCGAACTAATGCTGCATCCATCGGATACGAAAACGGGAATTCATTACCGCCTGCTGCCGATGACTCGCAGTATGATCGCCGAGTTGCTCACTGCGGAACAGGCGGAAGCCCATTACGGCGTGATTAGAGAGAAGCTGTACCATCCGGATGGCGTGCGCTTGATGGATCGGCCGGCCAAATACCGAGGCGGTGTGAGCACGCACTTCAAGCGGGCGGAGCAGGCGTCCAACTTCGGGCGTGAGATCGGACTGCAGTACGTCCATGCCCATATCCGCTTCATCGAAGCGATGGCGAAGCTGGGCAAAGCCGAGGAAGCTTGGAGCGGGTTGCACAAGATTAACCCGGTGGGGCTGAAGGACGTCGTGCCAAATGCGGAGCTGCGGCAAAGCAACGTCTACTTCAGCAGTTCGGACGGTAAATTCGCCACCCGTTACGAGGCGGAGGAGCGGTTTGATGAGTTGCGGAGCGGGAAGGTGCCGGTGAAAGGCGGCTGGCGAATCTATTCCAGCGGCCCCGGAATCTATATGAACCAGCTGATCTCCAACTGCCTAGGCATTCGAGTGCGAGGGGAGGACCTAATCATCGACCCTGTGCTGCCGCCGCATTTAGATGGACTGCGGTTTGAATTTGCGTGGATGGGCATCCCCACCACGTTCATCTACCACCTGAAAGGCCAAGGCCGCGTGGTGCGGATCAACGGCCAATTGATCCCGGTCCGGGAGAACCCGGGCTTTTACCGGAGCGGCGGCGTTCGGATCGGCCGGCAGGATTTTGCGGCGTTCGGGTCGAATGATCATAACGTCGTTGAAATCTGGATGTAAGCTGAATTCAAGATTCGACGTCGAGTTTGCATCTAAGAAACTCATCGTGATGGGAAGAACACTTTTTGAACTACCGAGTAAAATAGAGGTTCAAAAAGTGGGGTTTCCAGCACCGAGAAGGTTGGATGAAGCTTAGGGACTGAGTAGCGGAGCGTAGGCAAAACCTACGTGAGCAACGGAAGGGCCGGCTGAATTCAAGATTCGACGTCGAGTTTGCATCTAAGAAACTCATCGTGATGGGAAGAACACTTTTTGAACTACCGAGTAAAATAGAGGTTCAAAAAGTGGGGTTTCCAGCACCGAGAAGGTTGGATGAAGCTTAGGGACTGAGTAGCGGAGCGTAGGCAAAACCTACGTGAGCAACGGAAGGGCCGGCTGAATTCAAGATTCGACGTCGAGTTTGCATCTAAGAAACTCATCGTGATGGGAAGAACACTTTTTGAACTACCAATTAAGGGGAGTAATGTTGTGGTAAGCATTAAGGACATAGCCAAAAAAGCCGGAGTCTCCATCTCCACGGTATCCTATGCTCTAAATGGAAGCCCGAAAATTACCGACGAGACGACCGCAAGAATTTTGGCGATCGCTGAAGAACTGAATTATGTGCCCAATGCTGCCGCACGTTCCTTGAAAACCCGTGAATCGAAAATCATCGGCGTGTATTTGACCGACTTCAGCGGCGCTTTCTACGGCGACTTGTTGCAAGGCGTCAAAGAAGTGCTGAATCAAAAAGGGTACGACATGGTCGTATGCAGCGGCAAGCAGTCCCATCGATTGCTGCCTGAACGGATGGTCGACGGGGCGATTATTTTGGATGCCACGTTCTCCAGTCAGGAGCTGCTCAAATACGCTGACATTGGGCATAAAATCGTAGTGCTCGACCGTGAGCTTAACCATCCGAACATTAATCAAGTTCTGCTGGATAACAAGGCGGGAGCGACCTTGGCGGTCGAGCACTTGATCGAGTTGGGGCACCGCAAGCTTTATGTCGTTACAGGGCCCAAAGGTTCCTACGACTCGAAGCAGCGGCTAAAAGCAGTAAAGCAGACGGTTGCTCGTTTCGACGGGGTGGAGCTGACCGAAATTGAGGGGAACTTCAACAAGGACGCCGGCGAACGGGCGGCTGAGCAGATCCTTCGGGACGCGACCTCACCGGTGGGCGTATTTTGCCTGAACGACGAAATGGCGATAGGCCTCTACAATGCGGTGAAACAGACCGATTATGTGATCGGCAAAGACATCCATATTATTGGCTTCGATAACATCGAGTTAGCCGAATATACGGTGCCGCGTCTGGCGACGATTGACTATTCCAAACGGAAGTGGGGAGCGTTGGCATCCGAGCAGTTGTTGAAGGTGTTGGCCGGGGAGCCGGTTGAGCATGAGCGGGTGTACGTGACGTTGGTGAAGGGCGAATCCGTGGGCCAAGCGAGATCGTAAGGAGAGATAAGGGTATCATTTACCCTTATTTTTCATGTTAAGCGAAGAATCGGGCATATAACGGTAAAAAAGGGTCTTATTCTGCCCCAAACGAGCCGAAATCCCCCTTCAAACACTAGCGTTGCATTAAGACTTCTTTCTGCTTTGATTCAGACAAATACAGAACAACGATATAGTATATATAAACCATATTAGTATATATTTTACAGACACACTTTGCTTAAATTTGAAAAAGTTTAGAGGGGATTAAACCCGCACGTTACCCATTTTATAAAATTTAAGTATTTAGTTCAATACTTCTACAATGATTCGTGGCTTCATCGATTTGTTCGCCTGCTTGGGGGGCCGACCGTTTCGCTTCGTTCGTCCTTTTGAACTCCGTGTGGGCTTTTTGAATAAGGCTTCATGCAGCCTAGTCCATGACCGATCGGCATAGAGTCGAATCAATCGAAGTAACTGCCAAACGGTTTGCTTGCACTCTAGCTTCAGGCGTAGCAACAGGCACAGAGCATAGGATATCAACGCGATATACATCTGGTTCCAGATGGCTTCTGCGGTGTACCCATGAGGCTTCACTAAACGGAGGTGTTGCTTAATCCATTTAAAGAATAGCTCGATTTGCCAACGATGCCGATATACATCTGCAATTTGGTGCACGGATAAATCCATGCGACTTGTCACAAGGCGATATAAACGACCTTGCTGATCCTGAAACTCAATGAGTCGCAACTTCATTTGCTGCCCTGGCAGAGTTACATCCGCATCCCGAATGAAATCTCCCCGCTTGGGAAGAGCCCGTTCCTTGATGATCGTCAATCGGGTATTATCCTTAACCCGAGCCACAAACTTCATCCCTTGGTCCACCCAGGCTTGAAAATGCTTGTGTACCTGATAGCCCCGGTCCATCACATAGGTCACTTCTTTATCGACCGTAAAGTTTGGGGCAACTTCGTGGTCTGCGACATCTTTGGTTGAGGCGATGATTTTATCTGGAACCATCGTCTTCGCGTCGACGACTAGAAGTGAAGTGTGCATTTTCACGCCGTGATTGGACGCAGAGCAGTAAGCCCATTTGGAAAGAATCGCTGGCAAGGTGATTTGAGTAGAATCCATGATCGCGAGCTTTCCGATCTTAGTCGTGATTCCTGGCTTATTCTCCGTTAGTTGTTGGATTTGTCTCGTTACTTGCATGAAAAGCAGGTGAAGGTTCTCTAGGGGAAGCTTCTTCATTTTCCGCGAGAGTTGGGATGGGCTTATGCTTTCAAGTCCACCAAGTATCGCTTGAAAATCTTCATTGGCTTCAAGATGCTCGGACATTTCAGCATAAGACTCTCGTTGCTGTAACTGGGCTTCAATGAACAGCAGTAGGGAAGAACCGACAAAAAGCTTGCGAGCACGATAATCCAAAACGCTATCTCGGGAAGAATTAATATTTAACATTTGTAGACATTGACATATGACACTTAAATTTGTACTGTTATCCATAGAAATCTCCTTTTGTTGAGAGGTTGATGGATAACCTTTGGATCAACTCAACATTAGGGGATTTCTTTATTTTTGTACATGAAAACCAGCCTATAATTTGCAGATTTAGTAAATTGTTGATTTGAAATATCGTTTGAAAAGTTAATGCAACGCGAGTGCCCTTCAAAGCACTATCTGGCGAAAATAAGACCCTAAAATGGCCTTATTTTCCCGCAACAAGGGGTTAAGGCCGAAATAAGGCCATAAATGACCGCTATTTTGACAAGTGAATCACCGCGACGAAACCCAAAAGAAGCCGCTGATCCATCGAATCAGCGGCTTCTTCGTATTTTAGGCTCTCGACCGAACTTCCTGACGCATGAACAGGACGTAGGACAGGCCGAAGCAGATCATAGTGGCGGCCAGCAGACCGGTCAGCTGCGGCCAGATCAACAGCAGGCTCTGGCCCAGCGACAGCGGGCTGGCGATCGCCCCGACGAGCTGATCCATCGTCAGCGGCCCCAAGGCGCGAACGCCAGGGGAGAGCATTGTCGAGATCGTCTCCGAGAACAACTCTGTCGGGGACAGGCGATTCAACGTCAGCACGAGGTTCATCTGCCGCAGCTGCGCATCCGGTGCCGCCATTTGCGACACGGCCGTCGCGCTGTCGATCATATTGATGATCATGCCGTAGAAGATCGTAAAGAACAGCCAGATGGCGATGGACGACAGCGCTGAGGTGGCTGCCTGCCGGAAGCGGATGGAGAACAGGATCGACAAGCAAAGCCAGAAGCCGATGTAGACCACCGCAATCAGCAGGAAGATCAGGATGCGGGCGAATTCCTCTGGAGTTGGCGGATATCCGATCGTAAACAACCCGAGTCCCATCACCAGCAGCCCCAGCGAGAAGACCACGACCGCAATGATCACCAAAGCGGAAACGAATTTGGCCTTGATGAAGTCATCGCGGTAGATCGGCTGCGACAGCAGGCGCCCCAATGTGCCTTTGTTCCGTTCGGAATTGACGGCGTCGAACCCTAACGTGATTCCGATCAGCGGTCCCAACCAGGATAAGAA
>NZ_JAWDJI010000130.1:0-3073 GCF_032465655.1 Paenibacillus sp. 3LSP
TGTGCGATTTCTTTAATTGTTGCCCCGTATCCACTACCAATATCTAATATTTTTCAAAATCAAAATATAAATGAGTTCAAAAAATTTATTCAAACAACGTTTAGAGTATTTGAGCACAAACACTACGAAGGGGAAAAATGTCCTTTCTGTAAACAAATCTTGTCCCGGGAAGCTCACGAACTTATCTTATCTTATCGTGAATTTTTAACAAATGACTTAGAAAAAGAAATAACTCAACTAGAAAAAGACCTGAATACATTTAAAAATATTAGGGAAAACATTCAAAGCTTCGACATTTCATTTTTTGATGCATTAACATCAATTGACCAAAAACTGACTCAAGAAGCCAAGAAAATCATCCAAACAGTAATGAAGGAAACCTCAATAGAATTTGAGGATGTCAAAGACGAAAATATTAAACAATACTATCGATTTAAAGATTTAAAATCAATTATAAACGCTATAGATGAGAGGATTTCTCAGTTAAATAATATAATTCTTCCAGCAGAACAAGATCAAGAATCAAATCATAGGAAGATAGAAGAAATAAAGAAAAAGATAATAGATATAAAATTCGGTAATGAATTGATATCTCTAAAATCTGAAATTTTATTATTGCACAATAAATACAGTGCTTATAAAGAATTGGAGAATAGGATTGGGGAAATAAACTTTCAGTCAATATCAAGAAAAATTACTGATTTATCAAAAAAAGCATATTCTGAACTAGTATTATCGGAATTTCAACAGAAACTTGATGATGAATACTATAAATTATCTGAAAAAAAAGCTAGTGAATTTGGTATCACACTCACTCCAAGAAGTAACCGCGCAGTTGTTCAATTAGAGCCACAAGTCGGAAATCACACGATCAGAAAAGTATTAAGTGAAGGGGAACAAAAAGTTCATGCTCTAGCATTGTTTTTTACTGAAATTTATTATGAGAATAAAAGCATAATTGTATTTGATGATCCTGTAACCAGTCTTGACTATAATTATGTTGCATCATTTTGTGAGCGCATAAGAGATTTTGTAATTGAGAATCCCCAGAAACAAATTATTATATTCACTCATGACTGGTATTTCTTAAAGGATTTACAAAAAACATTTAATGATGCAGGTTTGAACCAACAAACTTATAATGTTCAAATCCTCGAAAATTGTTCCACAATAACTGAAAATATTGAAGCAATAGATAAACTAAAACAAAAGATTGAAATAATATTAAGCAGTTCAATGCACTTTGACCAAGAACAAAAAGATTTATGCGCAAAATACTTAAGAAGGCTCATCGAAGCAATTATAAATGTCCATGTATTTAATCAAACAAGAACCCAGTTTAAAAGGGATAATATTAAAGTATCCACTTTCACTGAATATACAAAACTTACCCCCCTACTTGATCATGAAGCAAATAAATTAAGGGATCTATATAAAAAGCTATCCCCATGGGAACATGATGATCCGCGAAATATTTTTGTAAACTCCGATAAGACAGTATTCCAAAATAGATATGAAGAGATATGTAAAATAGAAGCATCTATTTTACAAAGGAAATAAATCAATAAAACCACTGACCAAAATGCAGTGGTTTTATTGATTTATAATTAACATTCACTATATCTCTAATATTAATATCCCGATAAACAGATTTGGTTTAGGCGTTCCCGTTATTTGTCAACACGGCATGTTGACACTACTACCTCAACATGTGTCGAATACAGCAAGTCTCCCCATAGCGTTTGTAGACAAGTTGTCTACAAAAATGCGCCCTCAGTGCCCGCTTAAAATTCTCATGTCTACAAATGTCTACAATTCCGGGTATAAGAAAAGCCCAAACCGCATGAGGCCGGGCTTTTCATGGTGGAGGCGAGGGGAGTCGAACCCCTGTCCGAAGGCAACGCCACATAGGCTTCTACGGGTGTAGTGACAGTATTGATGTCACCCTAGAGACTCCCCGTCACCGGATTCTCTTCGGGTCAGCCTGATTGTCTTCTTCAGCTAGCCGCAGGCGGAGACTAGACAGCGTATCCCACTAAAGGTTGAGCCCCTATCCTGCCACATGGGCGATGGAAGGTAGGAGCCTGGAGGCCGTTATTAGGCGGCCAGAGCCAGAGTTGGTTGTTTAGCTTTGCCGTTTAAATTTGGCGTTAGCGTTGATAAAGCGGACGCTCCCCACTACCCGCTACCCATGCTCGATCTACCCCCGTCGAATCCAAAAACGCCCCCTTAATAAAAAGGGTGTTCGAGGATCAAGGTGCAGCCTGCAAGGGCCTGCTACTTGCTCGCATCACGAACAAGTGATGTTTCGTTCTTACATCCATTATTATACCATGTTTGCTTCCCATCATGTTTATGGACTTGATGGAAACGCTGGGAACTACCCTCTTGGGCTTGTTATCTTGCGATCTTCTGCTTCTCGCGCAACGCCCGTTGAATATCGCGTTGAGCATCCCGCTTCGCGGCGGAATCACGCTTGTCGTATTGCTTCTTCCCTTTGCCCAGACCCAGCAGCAGCTTCGCATATCCGTTGCGGATATAGATCTTGAGCGGTACGATCGTATACCCTTCCTGCTTGGATAAACCCAACAGCTTATTGATCTGTGCCTTGTGCATCAACAGCTTGCGTGTCCGCGTCGGATCGGTTGGATTAAACCGATTCCCCTGCTCGAACGGGCTGATGTGCATGTTGTGAATATGAATTTCGCCGTTTCGGATCGTCGCGAACGCATCGCTAATGTTCACCCGAGCATTCCGAATCGACTTGATCTCGGTGCCGGTGAGCACCATGCCCGCTTCGTAGGTATCTTCGATGAAATAGTCATGGGAAGCTTTTTTATTTTGCGCCAGCACTTTACCGTCACTTTTCTTACCCATGCTCCATCCTCCTCAAAGTTGGGTGAGTTCCTCTTCCGACTTTCAGCTCAAACAAAACGCGCAACAGAAGCTAAATCGGAAGCCCCACCGGGCAGTTTATCAGACATTTATTGTACCAACTCCAGCGGCCAAAAGCAAGAATTCGCGATCACTCAGTTAAAATGTTACTAAAGAGGCATCGGTTCACTCACATCGA
>NZ_JAWDJI010000131.1:0-11673 GCF_032465655.1 Paenibacillus sp. 3LSP
ACCCAGCCAGCAACCCGAAACTATTTTTGAAAATCGACTTTTTCAGGAGCAACTAGGTAGCTCGTCACTTCAGCAAAGGGCATAAAAAAGCCGCATTCGCGAAAGGCGAACACGGCTGCGTTTGCTTAGGTAACTGGTCCCGTGAAAGGTACAAGCGCCTAAGCCTTCTTGGCCGACGATCTTTGATCGGAGCTTGGATTGCTCAGTTGAGGGAGCATGCGCATCCCCATGACCATCTCGGACGAGCAGAGCGGACATACGGGGCTATAATCAAAGGTGAAATTGTCCCGCATCCACCCGTTGCAGTCATCGCTAGTGCAGGTCCATACCGGCGTATTTTCCTCAGGAATTTCTTCTAACGTCTTTTTACGGTAGTTCATAAAATTCCCCTCCTCTTCAAGGTGAACGTTACAACCAGGTGCATTGATGATTTTGTTGTAGTGTTATATGTATCATCAGAAGCGGACTTCTGAAGAATTAACCTCATTAATGATCTTTGCGAAGAAAAACTGCCCTTAATGCGAGCACGCATTAAGAGCAGTTTCTAACTAGCTTACAGTTTTACAACGTTCTCGGCTTGAGGGCCGCGGTTGCCTTGAACCACGTTGAATTGTACGCGTTGGCCTTCGTCGAGGGTTTTGAAGCCTTCGCCAGTGATCGCGCTGAAATGAACGAATACGTCATTTCCGCCTTCCACTTCGATGAAGCCAAAACCTTTCTCAGCGTTAAACCATTTTACTGTTCCAGTTTCCATGGGAGAATACCTCCTGTTTAAGATTAACATGATTCATTTTTTTAACAGAAGTCGTTCAAATAAAGGCTGACCCTTATTGAACATGCACCACTTGTATAAAAAAAATTCACACATTGAAAAAAGTTCCAGTTTTAAAAAAGTGACACCCTTTTCAATGCGTGAATGATATCTTCTTTCAAAAACATGATTTGATCTCATTATAGCCTTTTGCCAGATAAAAAGCAAATCCCCTGTTTTTTCAAGCCTACCGGAAAGACTGGACAAATCTAACTACTGAAAACTATAATGACAGATGTAATCTGCAGTCATATTGTTCAGGGGTGCTGGAATTGGCCGGCTGAGAGTGTATCCCTCCAAGATACTGACCCTTCAACCTGATCTGGATAATGCCAGCGTAGGGAGCCATACCATGGTGATGAACTTATTTTACATGTCATTTCCATTGCCTATCGCGTCCCGGATCCGGGACGTTTTTTTGTATCCGGAAGTTGGAAGTTACGCTTAAGGACGCACATCCAGGGTTATACCAAGAACAAGCTGCGGAAATTTACACCAACGAAGGAGAGTCGGAGTCGTGAAAGTTCAAGTACGTACCGCACTGGCCATATTTCTTGGTTGCTTGCTGCTGGTATTGTCCGCCTGCGGCGGAGCAAATGGGAATCGTGCCGGGACGGCGGAAGGCGGAAACCAAGGCGGACAAAATACCGAAGCCGCCGCACCCAATCAAGCCTCTAATGCAGAGCTGCAACATGTGAAAGTCGTGCTCGACTGGAGCCCTAACACGAACCATACCGGGCTTTACGTCGCCAAGGATCAAGGCTATTTCGCCGAGGAAGGACTGCATGTGGACATCCTCCTGCCTGGTTCCGGCGGCGCCGAAGCGATGGTGGCCTCAGGAGAGGTGCCGTTTGGCGTCAGCGTGCAAGAGAACGTGACGCAAAGCCGAATCCAAGGCGTCCCGCTCGTTTCGATTGCCGCGATCATTCAGCACAATACGTCCGGCTTCGCTGCCCCTGTCGAGAAGAACATCAAGTCGCCAAAGGACTTCGAGGGCAAAGCCTACGGCGGCTGGGGTTCACCGGTGGAACAAGCGGTGATCCAATCGATCATGGATCTGCAAGGCGCTGATGTCAACAAGGTGAAATTCGTTAACATCGGGGATGCTGATTATTTTACAGCGGTAAAACGGGACATTGATTTTGCCTGGATTTTCTACGCCTGGACGGGCGTTGAGGCCGAGCTGCGGGGCGAGCCGCTGGACATGTTGTATGTCAAAGATTTCTCCGAGAAGCTGGACTACTACACACCGGTACTCGTGACGAACGAGAAGACAATCCAGAATAACCCTGAGCTTGTAAAAGCTTTTATGCGGGCTGTGACGAAAGGTTATCAGTATGCGATCGACCATCCGGAAGAAGCGGCGCAGATCCTGCTGAAAGCTGTACCCGAGCTCGACAAAGACCTGGTGGTGGCCAGTCAAAAATGGCTCAGCCCGAAATACAAGGACGATGCTCCGCGCTGGGGCGAGCAAAAGAAAGAAGTGTGGCAGAACTATTCCGATTGGATGTTTGAACGCAAGCTCCTGGAGAAACCGCTTGATGTGGATGCCGCTTTTACCAACGAGTTTTTGCCAAGCGAATAACTATCTTTAATAATTCTTTAATGCCAAAACTCCTATTCGAAAGGATGAACTTACCCATGCCAAACGCGTTATTAAGCATTCAAATCATTCCGAAAACGCCTAACGGTGAAGACGTCATTCCCTATGTAGACCGAGCCATTGAAGTTATTCAAGCTTCCGGCGTCAAATATCAGGTGAATCCCCTGGAGACGACCATGGAGGGGGATCTCGACGAGCTGCTGACCATCGTGAAGAAAATGAATGAAGCCGTCATTGAATTCGGCAGCACGGGCATCATTTCGCAAATTAAAATTTCCTACAATCCCAAAGGCGTCAGCATGGATAAGCTGATCGAAAAATATCGGCCATGAATTTCCGCAGCCTTTGGCACAGCATATGGCCGCCCCTCGTGGCGGTCATCTTGTTTTTACTGATCTGGCAAGGCGCGACCGCCTGGTTCCACATCGAGAAATGGATTCTCCCCAGCCCGGTGGATATCGGTCGTGAAGCAGCTGCCGGTGCGGCCAGCTTGGGGGAACATACTTTAGCAACGCTGCGGCTGATGCTGATCGGTTTTGCCATCGGGACGCTTGTCGGCCTGCTGACGGCGTTTGTACTGCATTATGTTCCGTTTCTTAAGGCATCGCTGTATCCGCTCATCATCTTAAGTCAAAACGTGCCCACCATTGCGCTGGCGCCGCTGCTGATGATTTGGTTCGGCTTTGGCATCCTGCCGAAGATTATCGTCATTACGCTCGTCTGCTTCTTCCCTGTCGCCGTGGCAACCATGGACGGACTTAGCCGCACGGACCGGGCGATGCTTGATTATATGCGAATGATTGGTGCATCCAAGGCGGATATCTTCCGCAAGCTGGAGGTGCCCTATGCGATCCCCTCGATCATGTCCGGGGTGAAAATCGCCGCAACTTACAGCGTTATGGGGGCAGTCATTGCCGAATGGATTGGCGCAGACAAAGGCATCGGCTACTATATGATGCTGCAGAAGGCATCGTTCCGCACGGATAAGATCTTTGTCGCCATCGCCATCATCGTGGCCATCAGCCTGGCGATGTTCGCCTGTGTCGCATTATTGGAAAAATGGCTTGTCCGCTATAAACCGGCGAACGACCGGAGATAGAGAAGCGAACGGAAAGGAAGGCTTGGTTTATGAGCGAAGCATCTACACACAGTGATAACGCCATCCCCGCGCTGGAGGTTCGGCAGATTCATAAAACGTTCCGCGACCGGCGCCGGGAGGTTCCGGTGCTGCAGGACATTTCACTGCGAGTGCCGGCTGGTGAATTCGTGTCGATTATCGGCCCCTCTGGCTGCGGCAAAAGCACGCTGTTCCACGTGATCGGCGGCCTGACGGTTCCGGATCAAGGCGAAGTGCTCCTTCAGGGACGCCCGGTCACCGGCCAGCGCGGACATATCAGTTACGTGCCGCAGCAGCCTGCGTTGTTCCCTTGGCGGACGATTGAGGAGAATGTTGTGTTGGCGCAGGAAATCGCCAAATCCGGAAAGCGGAGCTCCCGTGCGGAAATCCAGCATTGGCTCGAAAAAGCGGGGTTACGCGGGTTTGAACGAGCTTATCCTCATATGTTGTCCGGCGGTATGCAGCAGCGGGCTTCGTTCCTTCGGGGACTGCTCGCCCCTCAGGAAGTCATGTGCCTGGACGAGCCGTTTAGTGCGCTCGACGCCCTAACGCGCAGCGAAATGCAGCGCTGGCTGCTGGATATTTGGGAAGAGAACAAGCGCTCCGTCCTGATGATTACGCACAGCATCGAAGAGGCGCTCATGCTCTCGGACACGATTGTTTTGTTTTCAAACCGGCCGGCCCATGTGCTGCATACCATCCGGGTGCCGTTTCCCCGGCCGCGGCGTGAAGAAATGCTGGAGGACCCCGATTTTATGCGATTAAAACGGGAGATTGCGGCGATGATGGCGGCGGAGCAGCGTAAAATAGCAGCAGGAGGAGTCTGAAATAGACTTCCCCCTGCTATCAACGTTCCATTGCCACCTCGGTAACCTCCACCTGATCCACATCCAGCATCAGTTCGACCCATCGCCGCAGGTGCTGGGCTTCCCCAGCGACGGCAATCAGCCAAGTCACCGATTCGATGGATTCTAAATGTTCCGCCGGGTTTGAGAGATTCGGCATCCGGTCAAGCACCTGTTCATAGGCGCTTAACTTCATGTCAATCCGCTGGAACCGCTCCAGCTTCTGTGCACATTCGGGAAGTAAGGTCACGCGCAGGTAGAGCAAAGTCCTTCCTGTCCGCTTCGCTTCCTCCAGTTCCTCCGGAGTAACGGAACGGCCCCAGGACTCTTTTTCCATGTTCATTCCCCCTGATCTTTCGCTGATCACATAATGGAGTAAATATTTAGCATTTCATCGGAAAGCTCCATTAACGCATCCACCACTTCCGGATCAAACTGGGTCTCACGATGTTGGTGCAGTTCCAGCTTGGCTTCCGCCATGGTCAGCTTCCGTTCCCGATAGTGCCGATCCGATGTCATCGAATCGAAGGCGTCAACCACCGCGCAGATTCTCGCCTTATAGGGGATTTCCTTCCCCTTCAGCCCATCCGGATACCCGCGACCATCCCAACGCTCATGATGCCAGCGAACGATATCCGCAATGCCCGGCCCAAACGCAGGATCCACTTCTACCAGCTCTGCTCCGATGACCGGATGCAGCTTAATGATCCTCCACTGGGCTTCCGTCAGCGGCCCCCGTTGCTCAATGATGGCACGAGGGATCATCGTCTTGCCGATGTCATGCATAAAGCAACCGCGGACCAGCATATCCTTCTCGGCTCCAGTGATCTTCAGCGGCTCGGCGATCTTCTCCGCCAGCATAGCAACCCGTATGCTATGATGATAGGTTTCCGGATGCCTGCGCACAAGCAGGTTAAACCACTTCACAGCTTCCGGGCTATAGTCCATATACCAATCGTCGACGAACTCATTAAAAACAGTCAACCGTTCTGCCCCCTAAAAAAACTGTGTCGTCTTTCGTCTCTCCCGTGTCGGAGTCGACGTATTTCTCAAAGAAAAAAAGTTCTTTTGACTCATATTTTTTTGCTAAAAACCAGTTAATTTTTAACGCTTTTTACCCGATGATGATTCAGAGCAAACGGATGAAAATCAGACCATGTCGTACAATAACAATTATGCGACAAAAATTAAAGTCAACAGGAGGTCCGTTACATAAAATGGGTACTAATTATTTGTCCGCTGTAGCCCAACAATTTCCGTTCCATTTATCAGTCACACAGGATTATCAGGACGAACAGATTATTCAAATGTTCTTGACGGCATGCGCCAAAGCGCCAAATACCCGTAGAAACTATTTTAGGGCTCTAGAGCAATTCAGGCAATTCCTTTCGGGAATGCGTTTTCGGGATGTGACTTGGAGGGAAATCGAAGCTTATAAAATCTACCTCACAAAGGGCTTCTACCGTGATGGCCAAAAACCGCTTGCTCCAGCCAGTGTGGCTGCATTTATCGCACCGCTGAAGTCGTTTTATAAATGGGGAAGCGACAGCAGCATCGGCTTTTTCGATCATAATCCGGCGCAAAATGTCCGTATCCCGGCCATTGCCGTAACGAGCCGCAGACATTATCTGACTCGCAACGAAGTAGGCAAGCTGCTGGAAGCGCTGCGCCGCCAAAGTCTGAGAAATTACTTGATCGGCCTATCCCTGGTGCTGTTGGGCCTTCGCGTGTCGGAGCTATGCGGCATCAAGTGGAAGGATTTTCATACTGATATGTTGGAGACGTCCATCTGGCTCACTGTATCCCACGCAAAACGGGGAAAAACACGCGAGGTTAAAATTCCACGCGAGCTCTGGAGCATGTACCAGGAGCATGCACGCAGATTGGCAAATGGGCAGGAACCGGATCCGGAGCTGAAGCTGTTTGCGATTACGCCGCGGCAAATCGAACGAATCATCAAACAAGCAGGGATTGCGAGCGGAATTCAGAAGCAGCCAACCCCTCACTGGCTAAGACATACCAATGCGACGTTGGCTTTGCTGCAAGGAGCCTCGCTGCAACAGGTTCAGGAAACCCTGGGTCATTCTCATATCAACACAACTCAGCGCTATTTGCATACGGTTGAGCAGATGAAAAAGGCAGCTCCTGACTTCGTGCAAGACTGTTTGATGGAATTTATGTGATATTTCTATTTTTTTAGTGCTATTTATCTATTTTTTGTGTCGAAAATAATGCAAAAATCGCCCTTTTGTCCTATAATGTAACAAGAGTTTATTACAAACCTTGCCATATTTCGACCAGAATTTACCTAGTCCTGTCGCATAATTGTTATTGTACGACATGGCTTTGTTCGCTGTAAGAATTAACCTTTTACAGGATGGACATTCTCTAGCAAAAAAACGAAGAAATCCCGTGGTAACCGCGGAATCCCACTTAGATAACAGGTATAATGAGTACAAGGGTTTAACCTGTTTTTGGAAAGGGGCTGGTGAGATGTCCAACATTCTTCTTCATGAATTACCGAAGGAAATCCAAATTCCGTTCATTGACGCCCATATTCATATAGACCTTTACGATGCAAATCTCCGCGACCGCCTGCTGCAAGAGCTGCCGGGCTGTGGAGTGGAGGCTGTGATTGCAGTTTCGATGCATTTAGATTCCTGCAAGTTGAACAACGCTTTGGCGGAGCGTTATCCGAACCTGGTACGCCCGGCATTCGGATTCCATCCCGAGCAGCCTATCCCGGAAGATCGGGAAATCGATTACCTGCTGAATTGGATCAAGCAGCATGCCGGGGATATGATTGCCGTCGGTGAAGTCGGACTTCCTTATTACACGCGGCAAGAAGCACTGCAGCAAGGAAAGCCCTTTGAGCTTGAACCCTATGTAGATCTGCTGGAAAAGTTTGTGATGCTTGCCAAAGCATTAGACAAACCGATTGTACTGCATGCGGTATACGAAGATGCCGATCTTGCTTGCGATCTGCTGGAACGGCACGATGTGACGAAGGCACATTTCCACTGGTTCAAGGGGGCCGAAGCCACTGTGCGTCATATGGCGGATCGCGGTTATGTGATCTCTTTTACGCCGGATATCGTCTACGAACCGGAGATCCAAGACCTTGCCCGGCGCTATCCGCCTGAGCAGGTGATGGCCGAGACAGACGGGCCTTGGCCGTTTGAAGGACCGTTTACCGGTCAGATCACCCATCCGCGCATGACACGCCATGTCGCGATGGCTTGGGCAAATCTGCTGGGCATTCCTCCAGAAGAAGCCGCGGCGAAGTTGTACGAGAACACGCGACGCTTTTACGGAATATCATAACGACGAAAAAAAAGCTGCCCCCGGTTGCAAACCGAATGGGACAGCTTTTTGCTGTTTGTATTATTTTAAGGTAAAGCCGCGTTTCTCTAAAAATTCACGCATATGCAGCCGCGCCGGCTGCGCCAGCTTCTCGGCCATCAGCTTGGACCAAGGGGTATTCTTTGCCCCGCTGGTCCGTTCACGCAGATAGTTGGACATGATCTCGTCGTAAGCTGCCACCTGTTCCTCTTGCCCAGCTGTATCATACTGGTTCCAGTGTAGAACTGCCGGCAGCGGAAGCCTTGGACGAAGCTCAGGGGTTTGATCCGGGTAACCAAGGCACATGCCAAATACGGGATACGACAGGTGCGGTAGGCCCAGAAGATCCGCCACATCCTCGCTATGGTTGCGGATACCGCCGATATATACGATGCCAAGGCCAAGCGATTCTGCGGCAATGGCGGCATTTTGAGCAGCCAGCGCCGTATCGACCGTCGCCACAATAAAGTTCTCTGTCGTACCTTCATACGTCGTTTCCGAAGGAATATGCCGCTCGGCGGCCCGCTTAAGTCTCGATAAATCTGCGCACCAGACCAGGAATACGGGACATTCCGCGACATAGGCCTGGTTGCCGCAAAGCTCGGCCAACTTCGTCTTCCGATCCGCATCCGTCACTGAAATCACGGTATAGGCTTGTACATTACTGGAACTGGAGGCCATTTGGCCTGCAGATACGATTTGTTCGACGACCTCCCGGGGCACCGGACGATCACTGTATTTACGAATGGAACGATGCTCCAGCATCTTCGATATCGTCTCGTTCATCTCCTCACTCCTCTTTCTCGCTTGATGTCATTCCTAATTATGGAACTTCCCCCAACGGGAAGCAAGCCCCCGAGTTCCATTCATACTGAGCTTCAAAGCGCCCCGCCGCCTGAATTCAACTGATCAGCGATCACGGAACCGATCATATATAGTGCCAATCCCCAAACGATCAACGCAGATAATCGGTTGATTCCCCGAAGCAGTTGACCTCCACGGTCCAGGCTTCCAAGCATTTTGCCAGCCCAGGCTAATCCAAAAAACCATACCCACGACACCAGAATCGTAGCCAGCGTAAACGCCCCTTTCGCCCAGCCGGTATAATCCAGAGAGCTTGTCCCGATCACGCCAACCGTATCCAAAATCGCATGTGGATTCAAAAACGTCACCGACAAGGCAAACACCGCCTGCTGTTTAGCTGGCAGCCCAGATGCCCCTGTGGAAGACGGCTTGGACACGTCCCGCCAGATCGTCCAACCAATATACAGCATAAAGACAGCACCTGCCGCAAAGAGTACGGTTTTCAGCCAAGTCCATGACAAGACCAACACCGAGACTCCCAACACCGCCAGCAAAATCAATATTGTATCGCCTAAGGCAGCGGTCAGAACAGCCGGTAACGCCCGGCGCAGCTTTCGTCCGGCAGCCCCCTGGTTAAATACAAACACATTCTGCACACCTAATGGCAGAATAAGCCCAAACGCCAAAAAGAACCCATGAATCGCAGCACTAACCATCTCTCTCCCCCTCTAATCTCTGTCTCTCCTTGTCATGAACCTTATTGTACCTGCCCACTTCCAACTTGGCTCCATCCATTTGGATGGAACTGAAACCAACCAAACGATATAATGGGAAAATAACACCGCTCGAGCAAGAAATCGACCATTCTGCAAAAGAGGGAGGTCTTCCATATGAATCCTTCGACTTGGCGCCCCAGCCGAAATTCGCCGATTCCGCTCCATCGCCAAATCATGGAGCATCTTCGTGACCGGATCGCCAGCGGCGAATGGCCGGTTGGGACGCGCATCCCGTCCCAACGGGAGCTGGCTGCGCGGTTTGGGGTTAACCGCAGCACAGTCGTCGCCGCGCTGGATGAACTAATCGCAGCCGGGCTGCTTCAAGGTGACCGGGGAGGCGGCACCCGCGTCGTTAACCACACGTGGGGCGTGCTAACAGCCTCCCCGCCGCCCGATTGGAACGAGTACGTCAGCTCCGGCGTGCAATACCCTAATCTACCTGCTGTGCAGGAGATTAACCGGGCCGAGTTCCAGCCTGGCATTTTGCGGCTCGGCACCGGCGAGATGGGCCCCGACCTGCTGCCGCAGGCCGAGATGGCCGAACTGCTGGGACGGATGGCCGCCAAGGTCCCGTACCTGGGCTATGGTGAACCTAACGGGGATCTGCGGCTCCGGGAGGTCATCGCTGCCCGGCTACGCCGTCAGGGCATCACCGTCTCGCCGGCCTCGCTGCTGATCGTCTCCGGCGCTTTGCAGGCGCTCCAGCTCATTTCCGTCGGCCTGCTCCCCCAGGGCTCAACGGTACTGACCGAACGACCGTCGTATCTGTATTCGGTGCCCGTGTTTCAGAGCGCCGGAATGAAGCTGCGCGGCGTGCCGATGGATGAACAAGGCCTGCACGCCGACCTCGTTTCCGTGTACGCTAAGCAGTATGCGGGCGCATTGCTTTACACCATTCCGACTTTCCATAATCCGAGCGGAGCGGTGATGAGCGAGTCGCGGCGGCAGCAGCTGCTGGACGTCTGTGAGGCGGCCCGCTTGCCCCTCGTGGAAGACGATGTCTACCGCGAGTTATGGCTGGACGCCCCGCCGCCCCTGCCGCTAAAGGCGCATGACACCAGCGGCAGCGTGCTGTATCTCGGCAGCTTGTCCAAATCCCTCAGCCCGGGCCTGCGGATTGGCTGGATTGCCGGGCCGCAGCCCGTCATCGAGCGGCTCGCGGACATCAAGATGCAAAGCGATTACGGCTCCAGCGCCCTCTCGCAACAGATGGCAGCAGAGTGGCTCGGGAGCGGCAACTACGACCGCCACCTTGAACGGCTGCGGGCGGCACTCCATCTGCGGCGAGAAGCGGCGGTGGACGCGCTGGAGCGGCATTTCCGCGATATCGCGGACTGGAAGGTGCCGCAGGGAGGGTTTTACATCTGGCTGAACCTGCACAACTCCCCCTCCCCGCGCAAAATATTTGACGCCGCCCTAAAAGCCGGCATCCTGGTCAACCCCGGCCACCTCTACGACCGCGCCTCCGGCAGCCACCTGCGCCTCTCCTACGCCTACGCCACCGCCGAGGAACTGAAAGAAGGCATTGCCCGTCTGAGCCAAATCGTCCGCTCCTTGGATTAAGCCCATGAATTATCGCACTACGGCATGGGTCCCCTCAGACGGGTCCACTCGTCCACGCTTATCCCGTTCGGTCAATTGTGGTTCCACTTTCTTCACACATTATCCCATTTGGTCAGCCGAAATTCCGCTTTCACACGCCCATCTTCTCATCAGCAAATTGTGGTTCCACTTCCTCAAACATTATCCCTTTTGATCAGCTGCGTTTCCTCGAGCCCACACCTGTCACGTTCAATCAGCTGTGCTCCAACTTCCTTTACACATTATCCCCTTTGATCAGTCACTTCCTCATTTTCACGTCTATTCCATTCAATTAGCTGTGGTACATCTTCCTTCACACATTATCCCGTTCGATCAGCGCTCCTCCTTCCCATGTCTATCCCATGCGATCAGTAACGGTCCCATATCCCCACCCTTCATCCCGTTTTTTGAGTTGCGATTCAACTTCCTCCAGACATGATCCCTTTCGATCAGCCGGTTCCACCCGCTCGGGCAGATGCGGTTCCACTCCATCCACGTATTATCCCGCTCGACAAGACACGGCTCATCCACGTAATTATCCCGCTCGGGCAGATGCGGTTCCACTTCATCCACGCATTATCCCGCTCGGTCAGATGCGGTTCCACTTCATCCACGCATTATCCCGCTCGGGCAGATGCGGTTCCTCAAGCCCACGACTATCCCGTTCGATCAGCTGAGAGGGCGCCTCGCTTTTAACCTCATTCCCCTCCTCCTTTCCTTCCTTAAAAACACCATCTCCTGCTGCTAGACTAAAAAGTAGACATGGAGAACCGAGAATCGGGTAAAATGAATCT
>NZ_JAWDJI010000132.1:0-822 GCF_032465655.1 Paenibacillus sp. 3LSP
GTTTTGCATAATTCCGTTTCAGAGAAGAAGCGATAGCATATTCACTGTCGTTAAGGGGTAATTTTCGAAAATGGTATTATATGGATGAAGAAAAGGGCAGACTTGCAGAATTTTAGAACAGCTCGTTTTTTAAGCGGCAGCCCGTTTTGAATGATGAGAAACGGCGAGCGCAGATGCAAGCAGAACAATGGCATTCAAATACTGGTGAGTTGTGACTTTCTGAATGCCCCGGACATGTGCGGCGTCTGCCGTCAAATAGGTTTTCAATCGGGAGTTGCAGCGTTCTACGCTGGTTCGTTCATTGTAAAGTTCCTTCCAACGCTTTGTATCCCGATGAGGGATGCTGTATCGCCGGAGATCATCCTTCGCATTTACTTTGACGACCATTCCATAGTTTGAAGACGAGCAGGCAGCCATGCCAAGCGGACAGTCGACTTTACCCGTGGCATGCGGGCAGCGAAATTTATGCATATCGCCGTCAACTCCCCAGTATGTCATCGCATAACCCATGGAACA
The DNA here is from genome assembly GCF_032465655.1 of Paenibacillus sp. 3LSP. Classification (NCBI taxonomy): domain Bacteria; kingdom Bacillati; phylum Bacillota; class Bacilli; order Caryophanales; family Paenibacillaceae; genus Paenibacillus; species Paenibacillus sp. 3LSP. Next base: position 517 of record NZ_JAWDJI010000132.1, read on the forward strand.
GCACGGTGTTCCGTTCGAGGTCATGCCAGCAGGCGGTTCCTTCTCCCCCCGCAGATTAAGGGGAATGATGGCTTGTGCCTTGACGTTGCGGGCGGCCTCATAAACTTTCATTTGGTCGTAGCCCGCATCGAGTATGAAAAATCGTGTGCTCGTCCTGGACGCTGTTTTCTCGATCAGGCCCGGCGCCATTTCTCCATCATTGACATGCGCCGGCGTTACTTCCAAGGCGATCGGCAATTCACTTTTCGTATCGACCGCCAGATGAATTTTGTAACCAAACCATGTGATTTTATTGCCGAAGGAATC
>NZ_JAWDJI010000133.1:0-1922 GCF_032465655.1 Paenibacillus sp. 3LSP
TCATGATGTTTCATCGTTATTAACTCACGACTCTTACTGAACCAAGTCCTAGCTACTGCTTACTTCTTTAGCCCTCTTCTCGTAGTCAACTAGATACCTTTGATCTGCTTCGTGTTATTCAGCTTTTCATTCTTTCCCACTTCTTCGACTAGACGATGGCAGATAACGTATTGTGTTCCCGACGTCGAAAGGCTTAAGCAGTTGGCCCATCAAGCACAGCGATCCGGGTCACCGGGTGGCTCCGCCACTTAGCCTTACAGACGTGTCCGCCTGAGTTCACTTCCTGCTACTGAATTATCTACGTAGTGACTCCGCTTCTTATTACTCCGGGCGGACCCAGAGGCTCTAGCCGCTGGCGGGAACATGGTGTTATCTGTTGGATTGGGCCCACTTCTTCGAATAGAGACAGGACGTCGACCCACATGTTTATTCCTTCTTTTTACGCCTTTTCAGTTTGTATTCCTCGTGCATGTTATACCTTTTTTCCTTTGTCCCCTTTAGGTAATTGCTTCTTCCGGGTTTATACGAGCTTTATTCTTTACTGGGTTTATACTGGGTTTATACTGGGTTTATACAGGTCTTTTCCCGTTTTATATTCTCGTTCTTTGCTTTGTATTTACCTATCAATTTCCCTCTTCAAGCAACAGGAAGTTGCGCATGGATTACCTACAAATCTTTGGGCCCAATCTGGCAGATAACGTTTCCGTGTTCACGACGTCCCACCGACTTAAGGCTGCGTAGCAGCCGGCCGCGATGCGGTTAGTCGGTGCGGATGTGTCCCGGCAACAGCTTCATCGACTTTACTTCCGGGACCGAGGCGGCTTGTCCGCCGATGCGTGAACACATTGTTACATGAAGTTCCTGACATCTATGAATTAGCTAATGCAATTGTCTTAACAAAAAGGTCGCTAAATAGCGACCTTTTCCATAAGTAATCATGAATTCTGATATACTGCTATTGGATTTATTTCGATGACAGGTCCATCGAGATACAAAGAATTTTCATTAAAATCGACCCCGTTCCCAAACGAAAGACCTTGCTGTCGCATATCATTAAAACCATTGAAAAATTTAATCATTTCCTCTTCTTTCATACGAAGTTTTCCAGGTAAAAATTTGATTAATTCAACTTTGTTGTTAACAGGAGTGATTTTCCTTACCCTCCCAAACAACGTAAATTCCCCTTCTATCTCATAGTGTTCAGTAAATAGATTTTCTTCAATCAAATTTAAAGAAGACACGAATGAGGTGGTAATTTCATTATATGGTTTAAGAATAACTGTTGCACTTTTTGGTTTTAATAAATTCGCAAGTAGCGCTATTTGTTCTGTCCCTGCTTGTTCAGAAAAGAGACCTTTAAATTGATTGACTAGATCCACGATCGATGAAAGCGCAGCTTCCACTGGTGATAATGTTACTGATCCATCTATTTCAATAAATTCTCCGACCTGAAGTTGAGATATTATATCTTCGTCAAAGCCAACTAACCTTTGAACTTTGTTTTCTGAATTTAGAATAGTGTATAAGTCAGTAAATAATGCAGCCGTTGGTAACTTAACTATACCTTCCCTCTCAACACTTCTATTATTATCTCCTTTGTATCTTGCAACAATTTTTCCAAGAGGGGTATTTAGACTTGCTTCCAGTTCATGTTCTTTTGTTTTCTCATTAGTCTGTTTAATTGAGTATTCAGTTACAAGATCATTTACAATAACACTTAATAAGTCAATTGTTTTCTTTCTATCGCAATAAAGAAGATCAGGTAGGAATAGATCCACATCTGCCACCTCTTATCTTTTTTTGTAATATTATAGCATATCAGATCGACTAATATGGATAAATCAAAAGTGTTTTCAGGAATTTCATGTAACGTATCGTGTTCCCGACGTCGAAAGGCTTAAGCCGCTGACCCGTCGAGCGCA
>NZ_JAWDJI010000134.1:0-79022 GCF_032465655.1 Paenibacillus sp. 3LSP
CGTTTACGGCGTGGACTACCAGGGTATCTAATCCTGTTTGCTCCCCACGCTTTCGCGCCTCAGCGTCAGTTACAGCCCAGAGAGTCGCCTTCGCCACTGGTGTTCCTCCACATCTCTACGCATTTCACCGCTACACGTGGAATTCCACTCTCCTCTTCTGCACTCAAGCTGCCCAGTTTCCAGTGCGACCCGGGGTTGAGCCCCAGGATTAAACACCAGACTTAAACAGCCGCCTGCGCGCGCTTTACGCCCAATAATTCCGGACAACGCTCGCCCCCTACGTATTACCGCGGCTGCTGGCACGTAGTTAGCCGGGGCTTTCTTCTCAGGTACCGTCACTCCGTTAGCAGTTACTCTAACGGACGTTCTTCCCTGGCAACAGAGCTTTACGATCCGAAAACCTTCATCACTCACGCGGCGTTGCTCCGTCAGACTTTCGTCCATTGCGGAAGATTCCCTACTGCTGCCTCCCGTAGGAGTCTGGGCCGTGTCTCAGTCCCAGTGTGGCCGTTCACCCTCTCAGGTCGGCTACGCATCGTCGCCTTGGTGAGCCGTTACCCCACCAACTAGCTAATGCGCCGCAGGCCCATCCGTAAGTGACAGATTGCTCCGCCTTTCCCAAGTCCCTCATGCGAGAGACTTGCGTATCCGGTATTAGCTACCGTTTCCGGTAGTTATCCCAGTCTTACGGGCAGGTTGCCTACGTGTTACTCACCCGTCCGCCGCTAAGTTTATCAGGAGCAAGCTCCCGATAAACTCCGCTCGACTTGCATGTATTAGGCACGCCGCCAGCGTTCGTCCTGAGCCAGGATCAAACTCTCCAATAAAGTGTTTGACTTGCTCATTTAGAAAAAACTGACGAGATTTAATCTCGATTTATTACTCACTCGTTGTTCAGTTTTCAAAGATCAACTTCGTTATCACCTTATCGGCGACAACTTTTATAGTATATCACCCTTTTGAGAAACTTGCAAGACTTTTTTATTCAACTATTCAATTCCAGTCTTACTCAGCCTTTCACAAATCTCAGCGGGTAAGTAATAATATACCCCAAAACGAACCTAAAAATCAACCCTAGGAAAGAACTTCCTCGATATACAGCTGTCTGTCCACAACCAAATTGACAATTCGTCCTTGAACGGAGACCATTGGGCGCGTCGGGTGATTCCGGTCAGAGAATATAATCTCCCCTTCACTCCCATCGCTTAAACGTACCCGCGTCCCGTTATGGAATTGGGTCACCTTATCCATGAAGGTTTGCACAACGCCAGGATCCAGCTTGCCAAATGCCTCAGACCGGATTTCCTCCAGCACTAAATAAGGAGATTTCGCTTTACGGTATCGGCGGTTTAACGTCATGGCATGAAAAATATCCGCCACGCTAACGATTTTCGCGTAGATATGAATTTTATCGCCGGTCAACCGGAACGGATACCCCGTACCATCCATCTTCTCATGATGTTGCAACGCCGTCAGCCGAACGCCCTCATTAATCGCAGCAGTTTTGCGCAGCTGCTGATAGCCATAGGTCGTGTGCATTCGCATTTCATCAACTTCTTCTGGAGTCAACTGCGTTGGCTTATACAGAATCATCGGATCGATTTTCGTATTACCAATATCGTGCAGCAATCCGGCAAATGCCACCTGCATCCAATCTTTCTGGGGCAACCCATGCCATTGCGCCAGCAAATAGGACGTAATCGAGCAGAGAATGGCGTTATGATACATATAATCGTATTCGTTCATATTGCGCGGGATAAACGTCAGCACATTGTAATGCTTCAACTGACGGAAGAGCGCCTCCAACTGATTGCGGAGCTCGTAAATCGGCAACTCTGCAGCCAATACGGATTGAAACGCGCTTTTCGTTAAATGCAACATCCGGTCGTATTCGAGGTGCAACGAAGTCAATGGACTCATCGTCACTTGACTTGCGGTCCCGGCCGTCGCCTTTCCTGCTGCTCCTGTCGAAGCTAACTTGGTAGATTCATGGACCTCTGTCGCTTTACGCTCGGGAACCACAAAGTCTTCCACTTCAATCTGTTGGATCATAAAGGCGCGCAGGATGTCCAAATCCCTCGGAAGCAAAACCTTGCCCTTCTGCAACAAAAGACCACCCAATGGGCTATATACGTGATTATTCAGTTTAACTCCCGGTTTAACATCTGCGATTGAGATACTTACCATCCTTTATTCTCTCCTTAGGGTAAGACTAGGAATCCCGAGTCATTTTAAATCCCAGTATTTTCTAGGTACAAAGAACTAGTGTTCTTTAATCCTATTATAGTACTTCGGCAAAATAGCAAGCAATCTTTCTTTTTTCTAGATAAAAAGTACACCGCAATCACTTCCGTACCGTCAATCAAAAAAACGAGCCTTAGACTTGATTCTAAGGCTCGTTTACTCCTAAGGTTGGGCCGTTATTCCTAACTTTCCAGCCATGTTGTCCCGTAAACCAGGAAACTCAATTATTCTTCGTTGTGATCTTGTTCAGATTCCAAGCTTTGACCTTCAACTGCTTGGCCTTCGTCCTGGGAGGACTCAGCTTCTACGTCTTGGTCTTCTTCCTCGCTCTTATCCGTACGGCAAACCGTCGCCACGGCATCGTCCTCACGGATATTAATCAGCTTCACGCCTTGCGTGTTCCGACCCATCGTAGAAATGCCTTCCATGCTGGTCCGAATCAGCGTACCGCTGGCGGTAATAATCATCAGATCCTCTTCATCCTTAACGACTTTGAGTCCGACGACCGTGCCGTTCTTCTCTGTGACATTAATCGTCTTAATCCCCTTACCGCCGCGGCTTTGCGTGCGATATTCGGAAACTGGGGTCCGCTTCCCGTAACCTTTGGCGGTTACGATCAGGACATCCTGCCCCGGAACCACAACATCCATGCCGATGACGGAGTCGCCTTCATCCAGCGTGATCCCTTTTACGCCGGTAGCCGCCCGCCCCATGGAGCGTACATCGCTTTCTGGGAACCGGATCGACATCCCTTGTGCCGTACCCATGATCACTTCTTCATTGCCATCGGTCAGCTTCACATCAATTAACGTATCGTCTTCGCGCAGGTTGACGGCAATCAATCCGCCTTTGCGGATATTGATATAGTCTTCGATTGGCGTCTTCTTGACGATCCCCTGCTTCGTAGCAAAGAACAAATACTTGTTATCATCAAAACGCTCAACCTCGATGACCGCATTAACCGTCTCGCCCTGTTCAATCTGAATCAGGTTAATAATTGGCGTCCCCCGAGCCGTACGTCCCAGCTCTGGGATCTCGTACGCTTTGAGGCGATACGCCTTCCCGCGATCGGTGAAGAACATCAGATAATGGTGGGAGTTCGTCACGAACAAATGCTCCACGAAATCATTATCCTTGGTGTCCATCCCGACGACGCCGCGCCCGCCGCGCTTCTGGCTGCGGTACGTTGTCACCGGCAATCGTTTGATGTAGCCGGTATGCGTAATCGTGATGACCACTTCCTCTTGAGGAATCAAATCCTCGTCGAGGATGCTTTCTTCGCCGATCGTAATTTCCGTACGGCGTTCATCCGCGTAGCGGTCACGGATTTCCTGCAGCTCATCAGCGATAATTTTCAGCACGAGCTGTTCATTGGCCAGAATTTCACGATATTCAGCGATCTTCTGGAGCAATTCGTTATATTCTTCTTCAATCTTCTCGCGCTCCAATCCGGTTAACCGGCGGAGTCTCATATCGAGAATCGCTTGGGCTTGTTCGAGGCTCAGACCAAACCGAGTCATCAAGCCTTCACGAGCTTCTTCATCCGAATTCGATCCCCGGATCAAAGCGATCACTTCATCGATGTGATCCAAGGCAATTCGCAAGCCTTCCAGGATATGTGCCCGGGCTTCGGCTTTCTTCAAATCAAATTCAGTACGCCGGCGAACCACTTCAACCTGATGCTGCAAGTAATGACTTAAGACATCTTTCAGCGTCAGAATCTTCGGTTCATTGTTTACAATCGCCAGCATATTAATGCCAAAAGTGCTTTGCAGCGCCGTATGCTTATACAGGTTGTTCAGCACGACGTTCGGATTGACATCCCGCCGAAGCTCGATCACCACACGCATGCCTGTACGGTCCGACTCATCGCGCAAATCGGTAATTCCGTCAATTTTCTTCTCGCGAACCAATTCGGCGATTTTTTCGACCAGACGGGCCTTGTTGACCTGATAAGGCAGCTCTTCCACGACGATCCGCGCTTTGTTGTTATGCTCCTCAATCGTGGTCTTCGCCCGCATCGTAATGGAGCCGCGTCCTGTTGTATACGCCTGACGGATCCCCGAGCGGCCTAAAATATAAGCAGCCGTAGGAAAATCCGGACCTTTGATATAATCCATCAATTCCAGCGAACTGATCTCCGGATTCTTAATCAACGCATGAACCCCGTCGATGACTTCCCCTAAGTTATGCGGAGGGATATTCGTTGCCATCCCAACCGCGATCCCCGATACCCCATTCACCAGCAGGTTCGGGAAGCGGGAAGGCAGCACGACCGGTTCCTGCTCCTCACCGTCGTAGTTCGGCATGAAATCGATGGTTTCTTTATTGATGTCACGCAGCATTTCCATAGCGATTTTGGATAAACGCGCTTCCGTATACCGCATCGCTGCAGCCATATCCCCGTCGACCGAACCAAAGTTACCATGGCCTTCGACAAGCATATATCTCATCGAGAAATCCTGCGCCATCCGTACCATCGTCTCGTAAACGGCGGAATCACCGTGAGGATGATATTTACCGATGACTTCACCGACGATTCTCGCTGACTTCTTAAATGGTTTGTCCGGATGCATTCCTAAATCCGACATCGCATAGAGAATGCGACGATGCACCGGCTTCAAACCATCCCGCACATCCGGCAACGCACGGCTGACAATAATGCTCATGGCATAGTCCATAAAAGACTCGCGCATTTCCACATTAATGTCCCGATCTATGATTTGAGAGAATTTTTCTTCCGCCATGCTGGACCTCCTTCATAATCTATCCACGTGCCTTCGTATGGGAAAAAGCCCGAAAAACCGCCACTTTCATTATATTACTTTCACAATTCAAGCTCAATTAAACGTGACCGGCCTTGAAACACGATCCATGTAGACAGCAAAAAATTAGGGATGTGTCCACTCCCATCGAATCGAACGTTCATACACTACGGATATAGGCATTTTCTTTGAATCGCTGAAAAAGCTTATAAAATCCCCATATCTTATAATTATACCATTGTTTTTCTCTTCTGTCCTATGTTTTTCGCATAACGCGCAGATGACAACGGGCCGTCTTTCCGGTCCGAAAGAAAGGAAGGATAAACGTTTTGACGATCCAACGTATTGCAAGCAAGTGGGAGAAAACGAGAGTGATCTACCAGAAGGAATCTCTTCGTCCCTACATTCCGGATACGCGAAAATATTCCTATGAGCATCTTCAGGATATGCTGGAGGAATACGGCTATGTCTTCGTCAAACCGGATCACGGCACCTATGGCATCGGTGTGATGAGCATTGAGAAATGGACGGATGACCTGAGCCCAGGCAGCCCGCTTCAGTATAAGCTTAGATACGGAATTGAATACGAGCTCTACCCCACGATCGAGGAGCTTCATGACGCGCTTGTCGCCAAGATGGGATCTAAACCTTACCTGATCCAAAAAGGCATCCGTCTCCTCACCTACCGCCGCCGCAGGTTCGATATCCGCGCGCTCGTCCAGCAGACCCCGCGGAAGACCTGGGAAACCACCGGATTTATCGGGAGGATTGCCGCCCAGCAGAAGGTCATCACCAATTATCACGGCGGCGGCAGCGTAATGCTGATTGAGGATCTGCTCAGCCCCTATATGACCCCTAAAGAGTTTGCCGAAAAATACAAGGAAATGAAGTCCATTGGCGTTCAGGCCGCCATCCAACTTGCTCGGAAGTTTCCGCAGCTCAAGGAAATCGGATTGGACATCGCTATCGACGAAGATCATCGGATCTGGATCTTGGAAATCAATACAAAGCCCGCTCTCTTCCCCTTCAAAATGCTCCATCCGAAAGAGGTCTATCAAAAGATCCGGCGTTACGCCACCGCTTACGGCCGACTGAAAGCGAAATCCGCCAAAGCAAAATAGAAAAAAGGCTGTTCCCATTCTTCCGGATGTAAGTCCGGAGAGTATAGAACAGCCTTTTCTATTGGCTCCCGCTATCCCTTAGATATCGAGATTCTTAACGTATTTCGCATGCTCGTGAATGAATTCGCGCCGTGGTTCGACGTTATCCCCCATCAGTGTATCAAAGATCGCATCCGCCTGGATGGCGTCAGAGATCGAGACTTGCTGCATTACACGGCTCTCCGGATCCATTGTGGTCTCCCAGAGCTGTTCCGCATTCATCTCGCCTAGACCTTTGTACCGCTGCACATTCACTTTCGCGCCCTCACCAAATTCAGCGATGATTTGATCGCGTTCTTTCTCAGAGTTCGCGTAACGAACCACCTTGTTGCGTTCGATCTTAAAGAGCGGCGGCTGCGCGATGTAAACATACCCTGCCTCAATGATTTTACGCATGTAGCGGAAGAAGAACGTTAAGAGCAATGTACGAATATGCGCCCCGTCGACGTCAGCATCCGTCATGATGATAATCTTATGGTACCGTGCCTTCGAGATATCAAAATCTTCACCAATCCCGGTGCCAAGTGCCGTGATGATCGCCCGAATCTCCGCATTCCCGAGGATGCGGTCAAGCCGTGCTTTCTCGACGTTCAAGATCTTACCGCGCAGCGGCAAGATCGCCTGGAAGTGACGATCCCGTCCTTGCTTCGCCGATCCGCCCGCCGAGTCACCTTCGACGATATACAGTTCGCTGATCGAGGCATCCTTCGAAGAGCAGTCTGCCAGCTTGCCCGGCAGGGCGCTGACTTCCAGTGCACTCTTACGCCGCGTCAGTTCGCGAGCCTTCCGGGCAGCTTCCCGCGCCCGCGAAGCTTGAAGCGATTTCTCCAAAATGCGCCGGGACACGGACGGATTCTCATCCATGAACTCCTGCAGCTTCTCGGCAAAGAGCGATTCCACGATCCCGCGGACTTCACTGTTGCCCAGCTTGGTTTTCGTTTGCCCCTCAAACTGAGGCTCTGGAATTTTGACGGAAATGATCGCTGTTAACCCTTCGCGCACATCATCCCCGGTCAAGTTGGAATCGTTCTCCTTAATCATGCCCGACTTGCGTGCATAATCGTTAATGATCCGGGTCAGGGCACTCTTGAAGCCGGACTCATGCGTCCCGCCCTCGTGAGTATGAATGTTGTTGGCGAAAGAAAAAATATTCTCCGTATAGCCATCGTTATATTGCAGTGAGATTTCCACCTGGATCATATCCCGCTGACCTTCAACGTAAATTGGATCCTCATGGAGCACTTCACGGTTCTGATTCAGGAAGCGGACATACTCCATAATGCCGCCTTCGTAGTGGAACGACTCGCTCTGACCTGTCCGTTCGTCCGTCAGCGAGATGTTGATCCCTTTGTTCAGGAAAGCGAGTTCGCGAATCCGCGTCAGCAACGTATTATAATCAAAGACCGTCGTCTCTGTAAAAATTTCAGGGTCCGGGTAAAACGTCGTTTTCGTTCCCGTTTCCGTCGTGTCGCCGATTACCCGTACGTCGTATTGAGGTGTGCCGCGGTGGTATTCCTGCTGATAGATATGACCGTCGCGCTTAACTTCAACGATCACCTTTGTCGACAGGGCATTTACGACGGAGACACCTACACCGTGCAAGCCCCCGGATACTTTATACCCGCCGCCGCCGAATTTCCCCCCGGCATGAAGCACAGTCATGACGACTTCCAGCGTCGACTTCTGCAGCTTTTCATTCATCCCAACCGGAATCCCCCGGCCGTTATCCTCAACCGTTACGCTGTTATCAGGATGCACCGTAACACTAATTTTGTTCGCATAGCCGGCCAGCGCTTCGTCGATACTATTGTCTACGACTTCCCATACCAGGTGATGCAGGCCGCGTACGCTAGTAGACCCGATGTACATCCCTGGACGTTTGCGCACCGCTTCTAAGCCTTCAAGCACCTGAATATTACTCTCGTCATATGTTTGTTCGTTCATTGACAATGCCTTCACCTACTTCTTTAGAATCAAATTCAAGGCTAAACCGCCAAAATCACGTTCGCTTTCTTCTTCAGCGTAGCGGAGGAGATCGGCGAGTAATAGATCTCGTTTTGGGTCACGACAATAGACTTCGGTTCCTCCTCACCGATGCGTACCATGTTCTTCGTCTCCAACGCATGGCTGAGGAATTGCTTGGATATTTTTGAAGACTTCTCGATCGTGATATCGAAAATTGCAATCAATTCCGAAGAGAGGATCACCTTTTCTCCGCCCAAATGTATATACATCCGTTTCCCTCCGTCCTTAACCTTGGACTTGTCCTTCCTGAACATGAAAAATGCTGGCGTCCTGTAACCGGCTTGCATTGATGCTCTCGATCCCTGTAGCCGTGATGAACGTCTGCACTTTACTCTGAAACGTTTCGATCAATTGGGTTTGGCGGTACGGATCCAGCTCCGACAACACGTCATCCAGCAAGAGAATCGGGTATTCGCCGATTTCCTCATGAATGAGTTCAATTTCCGCCAGTTTCAACGATAATGCCGTCGTCCGCTGCTGGCCTTGGGACCCATACACCTGTGCTTCATTGCCGTTGATAATAAACGACAGATCATCGCGATGCGGTCCACACAGCGTCATCCCGCGGCGAATCTCCTGATCCTTCATTTGTGATAACTTTATCATAAATTGCTGCAATAGGACAGCTTCATTTTCTTCTTCGGCTGTGCCAAAAGAGGGGAGATATGCCAATTTCAAGGTTTCGCCGCCTCCGGTGATTCCCTCGTGAATCTGCTCCGCCCACTTTTGCAGTTTACTTATAAATTGTTTCCTTTTTTTGATAATTTTAACACCGTGTTGGACCAGCTGTTCGTTCCAAATCTCCAACATCGTCGTGATTTCGGGACCAGCGCCCCAAGCCTGTTTGAGCAAGTTATTGCGCTGGATCAGCACCTTCTGATACTGCTGCAAATGATATAAGTAACTCGGCTGTACCTGCCCGATCTCCATGTCAAGAAACCGGCGCCGTACCCCGGGAGTTCCCTTGACGATTTCCAGATCCTCCGGAGCAAACATCACCACATTCATTGCCCCGATAAAATCACTCAGCTTCCTCTGTTCCAGACCATTGAGCTTCGCCTTCTTGCCTTGTGGAGATAGTCGAAGCTCGAGTTGGACTGGGCCGTACTTCTTCTCCACCTCCGCGGACACCAGCGCATGGTCGCTGCCGAACGCGATCAGCTCCTTGTCTTTGCCGGTCCGGTGCGACTTCGTCAGCGCAAGGACGAATAACGCCTCAAGCAGGTTCGTTTTCCCTTGGGCATTCCGCCCGATGATCAGGTTCACGGCGCCGAAGGCGTCCAGCGTAAGGGTACCGTAATTCCGGTAGTTTTGCAGCGATAAACGATTTACAAACACGTTCTAAGCCCCCTCATTCTCCGCCAGTCCTCGGCCACAGGGCCACAGGCAGGCCACTTCAGGGAGCTTGTTCTCCCGCCACCTGAAAAGAGCCGCAACCTTCCACCTCAACGCGATCGCCCGGATACAATTTCCGGCCCCGCCGCTCTTCCGGTTCGCCATTCACCTTCACAGCACCTTCCTGGAGGATCGCCTTGGCCATCCCTCCGGTTGGCACGCAATCCGCCAGCTTCAGGAAAGAATCTAATTTAATATATTCGCTCGAGATGGGAATTATTTTCATGAGGAATCGGTTTCCTTTCTGTTGGTATCGCCAAAATGCTTCCGCTGGAAACATGCTATGACGCCAATGATCTTAGTTCGTTGTCCGGTATGGAAGAATCAGATATAAGCTCTGGCTGTCGTCCACCGGTTTAATGATGATCGGGCTCATCGCGCCTGTAAACCCGATGTGCAGCTGCTCGCTCTCTACGACCTTCAGAACGTCCAACATATATTTCGAGTTAAAGGAAATGCGCAGTGGATCCCCCGAAAAATGGGCTACATCCAACTGCTCCGTAACCTTACCCAACTCCGAGGAGCTGGAGGAAATTTCGATCGTTCCGTCTTCCATCGTTTGCAGGCGGACGATATTCGTCTTTTCCTCACGAGACAGCAAATAAGCGCGGTCGATCGAATCGCTTAATTTCTTCGTATCCAAGATCAGTTCTGTTTTATACGTGGTCGGAATAATCTTGGAAGTATCCGGATAAGTCCCGTCGAGAATGCGAGTGTAGAACAATACGCGATCAATTTTGAATAACACCTGGTTGTCAGCAACGACGATTTCAACGCGCGTATTTTGATCCGGGATGATTTTGCTCAGCTCGTTGAGCGTTTTACCGGCAATAACAATGTTGCTGAATCGTACGCCCTCTGCATCATCCAGACCGGCAATCCGGCTGGCCAGGCGGTGGCGGTCCGTTGCTACGAATTTGAACTGGTTATCTGCCAGGTTCCAGAGTACCCCAGTTAAGATCGGCGAAGTTTCGTTTGTTGAAATGGAAAATACCGTTTGCCGAATCATGTTCTTCAACAAATCGCCGGGAATCGAAATGACCTGATTTTCTTCGATGCTCGGCAATACAGGGAATTCCTCTGGATCCAGACCTACCATTTGGATATCAGTTGATCCGGAACGGATAAAGGTTTGGAATCCGTCCTGCACCTCCATTTCGATTTCGGAGGAAGGCAGCTTCTTGATGATCTCGACAAAGAACTTCGCAGGCAACACAACGCTCCCCGGACGCTCGACTTGTACGATTTGCTTCTCCTGATCCTCCGCCGGAATAAAGGCCTGAATCGAAATGTCCGTATCGCTGGCCGTCAGAGTCATCCCTTGAAAGTTCACATCCAGCTTGATCCCGGTCAAAATCGGAATCGTGGTCCGGCTCGAAATCGCCTTGGATACGTGTTGGATCGATTCATTGAGATCATGCTTCAAAATACGGACTTTCATAAATTCAACTCCTAAAAGTGGTTATGAAGCCTAAAGCTTCTATGGGCATACTTCACATGAAACATTAAGCAAAATTTCAACACTGCCTCGAAAGGGAACCGTCATAATTTTGACCTCCGAAGCATAATTTTGAGGTATGTACGGTGTTGAGGCGGTTCATGCATCCATCCTTATGATCTTCTTCGTTGAACTGGACAAGCGCAGCGGTTGTGACTTCTGCAGTGAGCGGCTTGTCCGCTACTTATGAAGATGTTTATATCTTTATAGATTAGAAGAAGTAGTAGGGGCACTGAATATGTGGATAACAATTGAAAAAATATGAAATGAAGCCTATCCACATGTGCATATCATGTGCATAGGCTTATCCCTTATTCAGGTAGCACTTTTTATTTTTTCGGTTATGTTGTTGATGATTTTATAGAGCTCCTGATCGGTTTTGAGCTGCTGGGTGATTTTCTCATGCGCATGGATGACGGTTGTATGGTCTCTTCCGCCAAAAGCATCGCCGATCTTCGGCAGCGAGAAATCGGTGAGCTCCCGGGCCAAATACATGGCGATTTGCCGCGGAAACGCGATCGCTTTGGTTCTTTTGCGCGCCTTGAAGTCGTCCAGCTTCAAATTGTAATACTCGCCAACCTTCTGTTGAATGTCCTGGATCGTGATCATCTTCGGACGACTGGATGGGATAATGTCCTTGAGCGCTTCAGCGGCCAAATGAGTCGTAATGTCCTGATTGATCAAGGAAGAGTAGGCGACGACACGGATGAGTGCTCCTTCCAGCTCGCGGATGTTCGTATCGATCTGATTGGCGATGTACATCATCGCTTCGTTAGGGATATCGAGGTTCTCCGCTTTAGCTTTCTTCCGCAAAATAGCGATCCGGGTCTCCAGATCCGGCGGCTGTATATCGGTGATCAGTCCCCATTCAAATCGGGAGCGAAGCCGTTCTTCCAGCGTCGGAATTTCCTTCGGCGGACGGTCACTGGAAATAATGATTTGCTTGCGTTCTTCATGCAACGCATTAAATGTATGGAAGAACTCTTCCTGAGTTGATTCCTTGCCGGCCAGAAACTGAATGTCGTCGATCAGCAAAATATCAATATTGCGGTATTTGTTACGGAAGCTTTCCGCGCGGTTATCCCGGATGGAGTTGATGAATTCATTCGTGAATTTCTCGGAGGAAATGTACACGACTTTACTGCTGGGGCTGTGTTCCAAAATGTAATGGCCAATCGCATGCATCAGATGCGTCTTGCCAAGTCCCACACCGCCGTAGAGGAACAGCGGATTGTACGCCCGCGCCGGTGCCTCGGCGACCGCCAACGAAGCGGCATGAGCAAACCGGTTGCCGGAGCCAATAACGAAGGTGTCAAACGTATACTTCGGATTAAGCATATGGGAAACGCTTTCCTCGCTTGGGACGGGAGCGGGGGGTTCCTTATAAACCTGAGCTTGCTCGGGGGGAGCCGACTCTTCGATCACGAATGAGACATCCACCTGCTTGCCGATCACCTCGAATACCGTCGTTGCCACCAGCTTGGTGTAGCGGCTCTCGAGCCATTCCACAGCGAACGTGGTCGGAGCGGAGATCACAATTGACCGATCGGTTAAGGAGACGACCTTCGTCGCCTTAAACCAAGTGTCAAAGCTCGGTTTGCTTAATTTCGTATTAATAATAGATAAAATATGTTGCCATATTTCCGAAGTATGGCTGTCCACAGACTGTCACTCCTTTTAAATCTTCCAATTGTGGCTTAAGCCATGCAGAAAGAAGTCGAAAAAACATAAATAAAGGGGAATTTTATCCCCAATGTTCAGTAAAGTATAATCATTATAAAATAATTTATTTTCGAATTGTTCACAATGTTATCCACAGCCTGTTAATAATTCAGCGGATAAACAGAGATATTCACAACGAAAACAATATAATCATAGCAAAAGAAGGCTTGTTTTTCAATGAGATCTCGGCTTTTATCCACAAATTCAATAACTTGTGCATAATTCTCATTCACACCACTACATATTGTTTATAATTTGTTTAAAATTCGACAGACAGCTGCAAAATCTCAAAAAAAATATTCACAGCTTATTCGGATCTCTCCTCAATCTTCGAGTTTCGGCTGTGAATAATTCAACCATCGAGGATAGAGAGCAAGTTCTGGCTATTATATAGAAAATAAAAATCCGACCGCCCAAAGGGACGATCGGATTCGTTTTTGTATGGATGTCAGAGCGTCTTTACTGCTCAGATTGTTGTTGCTGTTGCTGCTGGAACTTGGCAATCGCCTCGTATTCTTCCTCCAGCTTTCGCGAGATGCGGATGTAGATGGGCAGCAGCTGCTTATAAATCGCCGCATGCTCCGGGTTTGGCGAATGCTCATGGGTGCCGCCAACCATATCTTTGACGACTTCAAAGGAGTCAATCTCGCCTAAAGCATACAGACCGAGTACTACAGCCCCTAAGCAGGAGCTTTCAAAGCTCTCCGGAATGACGACCTGCTGGTCGAAAATATCAGCCATCATTTGCCGCCATAATGGGGAGCGGGCGAAGCCGCCTGTGGCTTGAATTTTCTGAGGACGACCGATTTGTTCCTCCATCGCCAGGAGCACGGTGTAGAGGTTGTAAATGACACCCTCCAGCACGGCGCGGATCATATGCTCCTTCTGATGATGCAGCGTCAGCCCGAAGAAGGAGCCGCGGGCATGAGGGTTCCAGAGCGGCGCCCGTTCGCCGGCCAGGTAAGGGTGGAAGAGCAGGCCGTCTGAACCCGGAGCGACGCGTTCACCGATTTTGGTCAGCACGTCGTACGGGCTGATCCCAAGCCGTTTCGCCGTTTCAACCTCAGAAGCGGCGAATTCGTCCCGCACCCAGCGGAAGATGACGCCGCCGTTGTTGACCGGACCCCCGATCACCCAATGCTGATCCGTCAGCGCGTAGCAGAAGATTCGGCCCTTGGGATCGGTTCTCGGCCGGTCGACCACGGTGCGAATTGCCCCGCTGGTGCCGATCGTGACGGCGACAACGCCGGGGTCGATGGCATCGACCCCGAGATTGGACAGGACGCCGTCACTGGCGCCGATGACGAAGCGAGTGGAGGGAGCGAGTCCCATGGCATTGGCGTAGTCAGGCGCCAGGCCTTGCAGGACGTGTGTCGTCGGCACGAGCTTGGACAGATGCTCCGGCGTAATGCCGGCCACCTGCAGCGCTTCTTCGTCCCAATCTAAGCGTTCGAGGTTCAATAATCCAGTGGCCGATGCAATGGAATAATCGACGACGTACTCCCCAAACAACTTAAGGAAAACATATTCCTTAATCGATACGAATTTGCGAGCCTTTGCAAAAATGTCAGCCTTCTCATGGCGCAGCCAAAGCAGCTTCGTGAGCGGAGACATCGGATGAACTGGCGTGCCGGTGCGCAAATATATCTCGTGTCCGCCCAGCTCATTCTTCAGCTTCTCCGACCAATCCGCACTGCGATTGTCCGCCCAGGTGAGACAGCGCATCAGCGGTTTGCCCTCACTATCCAGCGGGATGACGCTGTGCATCGCCGAGCTGAAGGAAACGAATCCGATTTGTTCGGGAGCGATGCCGCCGGTTTTCATGACCTTGCCTACCGCGGCGATCACGGCCGCAAAAATCTCTTCCGGATCCTGCTCCGCCACGGCGGCGGAAGGGGTATACAGCGGATACTCCTCATTGGCCGTAGTGATCACTTGGCCGCTGCGTTCGTATAATACCGCCTTCGTGCTGGTCGTTCCGATATCGAGGCCGATCATATGTGTAACGGTACCCATAACCTACCTTCTCTCTATTTCATATTTTCGTATTTCCATTGTAATGAGGTTTACCTTAGAAAATAAAGCTCAACACGAGGATTAGCAACAATCCTGCAACGGACAGGAGCGTTTCCATGACGGTCCAAGATTTGAGAGTTTGCGGTACCGACATATTAAAGAACTCCTTCACCATCCAGAACCCGGCATCGTTTACGTGGGAGAGTACGATTGACCCTGCACCGGTAGCAAGTACGGCTAACTCGACGTTGGCTCCAGGGGTCATCGCCAGCACAGGCGCGACAATGCCCGCTGCCGTTGTCATGGCGACCGTGGCCGAACCGGTAGCGACACGGATCAAAGCTGCCACGAACCAAGAGAAGAGAATCAGGTTCACGTGTGCACCGGTGGCGATTTCTGCAATGGCTTCGCCGACGCCGCTGTTGATCAGCACCTGCTTAAATGCACCGCCGGCACCGATAATTAACACGATCCCGGCGATCGGTGCCAGACATTCGCTTGTGAATTTGGAGAGATCCTGTTTGCTGAATCCGCGGCTGTAGCCGAGGGAGAAGAAGGAGAATACAACTGCGATCAGCAGCGCCATGATCTCGTGTCCGATAAATTCACAGAACAGCGTGATCGGATGCGTAGCCTCCGGATCGAGGATATCAGCAATCGAGCCAATTTAACATGAGAATGACCGGCAGCAAAATGGTAAACAGCGTAATCCCAAATCCCGGCAGCTTGCGATCCCCTTTGACAGCGAATTGCTCCGCTAACTCGGCCGGAGGTTCCAGCACAATCCGTTTACCGATATATTTACCGAACAGAGGACCGGATACGATCGCTACCGGGAGGCCGATTAGAATTGAATACAACAGCGTTTTGCCGAGATTTGCGCCATAAGCATCAATGGCGATCATCGGCGCGGGGTGCGGCGGGACGAGTCCGTGTACAGTGGACAGACCCGCTAAGATCGGGATACCGATTTGAAGCAGGGACATTTTTGTTTTCTTAGCAACGGTAAAAACAATTGGAATCAGCAGAATAACACCAACTTCAAAAAATACCGGGATGCCAACGATAAAACCAACGAGCATCATCGCCCAGTGCACCCGTTTCTCGCCAAATCGGTCAACCAGCGTGGTGGCAATGCGTTCTGCGCCGCCGGATTCGGCCATCATTTTTCCCAGCATCGTACCGAGACCAATGACGATGGCGATCGTGCCGAGCGTTCCACCGAGACCACTTGTGATGGAGCTGACCACGTCCAGCGGCTTCATCCCCGCCAGAAGTCCAAGCAGCAAGGCGGAGATCAGCAGTGTCACGAAGGGATTCCATTTATATTTGGAGATCAACACGATCAAAAAAACGATGGTGAGCAGCGTCCAAAATAAGAGCGTAGCGTTATGGTTCATACCAAACAGGGTGTCCAAAGGAATTCCTCCTCTTTTGGGTCATCTTGATGCGATTAAGTTCAGCGCTTTCATAAATGATCGTGCTGGAAATGTTCTTAGTATGATCAGAACCAGCGAAATTTGATTATTGTATACTTGTCGACAACAAAATAGGCACAAAGGGCCGATAGGCCGCTTCGGTTAGTTATTGTGGAAGGCTCGTATGCAGCGTGCGGTGGGAGTCAGCGAAGTATTCTTCCACGTTCCGTGCGATAATCCCGGGGTCACGGGATTCCAATCCCTGCAGCAGCTTGCGATGTTTGCCGATCACATAGTTAATTTTGTCATCGTCTTGTGACAACACCTCACGCGTTGTAATCAGCATCACCGTCATGACAATGTGGCGGATGCTGGTCCATAGATGCATGATACGCGTATGGTTAGCGCCAGCGATAATCGTTTCGTGAAAACAGAGATCCTGGTAAGCAAATTCCGCGATATCCCGGTGTTTGCCGGCAAGCTCCATTTTGTCGATGATTTGCGCGAGCGGGGCGAGCAGCGCTTCCGGATTCTCGGCCACCTGTTTCGAGGCGAAGCTTTCGATCAGATAACGAACATCGTATAATTCGTCGACGTCTTTAAGGCTGAGGCCGTTTACCACCACCCCCATGCGCTGAAGGTTGATCAGCCCTTCATTAGAGAGCGTTTTCAGTGCTTCGCGAACCGGGGAACGGCTCGTGCCGAAATCCGCGGCGATGCGGTTCTCGGACAGAACGGTGCCCGGTTTGATCGTACCGCTAATGATCTGCAGGCGAAGCTCCGCGGCGATTGACTCACCCAGCGAGCTGCCTTTTAACCAAGAAGAAGGGTATTGCATGCGATATTTCTCCTATCTAAGGGATATGATCCCGCTTAATGATCGTGAAGTTTTAAATACTTCGATCATAGCATGAAAATCGTAAAGATGGGGGAAACTCGCGCTAGGTTTCAGCAATTTTTCAGCAGTTATTTCGCAGATTCGACCGCGTGGCCGCCAAATTCGTTGCGCAGCGCTGCAACAACCTTGCCGTGGAAAGTGTCCTCCTGGAGTGAACGATAACGCATAAATAGGGACATGGCGATCACCGGCGCATTCGCTTGCAAATCCAGCGCGGTTTCCACTGTCCATTTGCCTTCACCGGAGGAGTGCATCACACCGCGAATGCCTTCCAGTTTCGGATCCTTGGCGAAAGCACTTTGCGTCAGTTCCATCAACCAACTGCGGATCACCGAACCGTTCGACCATACGCGGGCAACTTGCTCGAAATCGTAGTTGTACTGGCTTTTGTCCAGCAATTCGAAGCCTTCGGCGATCGCTTGCATCATGCCGTACTCGATTCCGTTATGGACCATTTTGAGGAAATGACCGCTGCCGGATGGTCCTGTATACAGATAACCTCCGGATACAGCGATGTCTTGGAAGACCGGCTCAACCAGACGGAAGGCTTCCTCCTCGCCGCCAATCATAAAGCAGCCGCCTTGGTGCGCACCTTCTACGCCGCCGGAAGTTCCAACATCCAGGAAGCGAATCCCGTGCTCCGCCAGTTGCTGAGCAAGTTCCAGCGAATTTTTATAATGTGAATTTCCTCCGTCGATGACAACGTCGCCTGCATCTAACAATGGTGTTAATTGGTCCACAACCGATTGCAGCGGGGCACCGGCTGGGACCATCACCCAAACGACCCGCGGTGCTTCTAATGATTTTACGAGCTCCTCCAGACTGGCAGCGGGAACCGCGCCTTTCTCAGCGGCGTTTGCTACGGACTGGGAATTCATATCGTAGGCCACGACGTTATGTCCATGCTCCAGCAGGTTTAGAACGAGATGGAAGCCCATTTTTCCAAGCCCAACCATACCTAATTTCATCTATAAAACACCTCGCAATTCTCTTTTGTATACTTGTATACAACTTACAATTTGAATATACTCCGATTCGATTCGGCTGTAAACCATAATTATGAAAGCGTTTTGGCGAGAACTTGAAGGATTAATGATGAAAATACTTTTCCACATGTGAATAACTTCTATGCGAAAAAAAATCTTAGTCAGGCCTGTGGAAAACTGTGCGGATTGAAGTTCAAAAACGAAAGCTGTGGATTGTGTATAACGGAAAAGAAAAAGGGAGGAAGGGGAAGTTCGGTTGACTTTTCCCAGGCGTTGTGGTTAAATGTATGAAGGCATTTTCTGTGGATATGAAAATGGGTAACATAAAGATAATGATGATATTCCTGTAAGGGGGTGCGATAGATGAAACCAACTTTCAAACCGAATGTGAGCAAACGTAAAAAGGTTCACGGATTCCGTAAAAGAATGAGCACGAAAAACGGCCGCAAGGTTCTCGCTGCTCGTCGTCTCAAAGGCAGAAAAGTACTGAGTGCGTAAAGCGTGCGTAAGGACCACCGCGGTGGTCTTTTTTTTTATATATTTGTACCTTGTGCGATCATTACGGCAATTTGGTCTATACTATTTAGATAACTGACTTTTGAACCACCTCGAAGTAGAAGTTTGAATCAAGGAGATAGCTCGTGCATAAACAACTTCGTTTGAGAAACCGCGCCGATTTTAACCGGATCTACCGGTTTGGCAAATCCTTTGCGAATCGCCAACTGGTGGTGTATTGGTCGAATAAACCGGAGATTGAACGTTTTCGGCTAGGGGTTTCGGCTAGTAAAAAAATCGGAAATGCCGTCGTTCGCAACCGGATGCGGCGAATGCTGAAGGAGATCGTCCGGCTGCATGAAGCCGAGATTCGCGACCATGTCGACCTGATCTTGATCGTGCGGAACGGGGCTGTCGGAATGGAATATAAGGACCTCGAAAAAAGCGTGCTCCATGTGCTTCGGAAAGCTTCGCTGCTGCGGGATTCCGGGCGTTAGGCAGGCTTGTTTCTTTGTCTCTTCAAATATGTTATGATTTACGTTGAATGGATAGGTTAAGAGAGGGGTTTTGAAGTGTCGCGATTGATGACTAACCGAAGAAGATGGCTTCTTCTCCTTCTGGCGGCCGTGATGGTGGCGGTTCTCGCAGGCTGTGCGCCTTCGAATGCACATCAGGCAACCACGACGGCTGATATGAGGACAAGTGGATCATGGTGGACTTCCAATGTGGTTTACTATTTCTCGCTCGCGTTGGATACGTTTGCAGAATGGTTTAACGGCGCTTATGGGATAGCGATTCTGATTATGGTGCTGATTGTGAGGACCTTGATTCTGCCGCTGACCTTAAAGCAAGTGAAGAGCTCCAAAGCAATGCAGGCCATTCAGCCGCAGCTCCAGAAAATCCGGGAGCAATATAAGGATAATCCGGAGAAACAGCAACAGGAGACAATGAAGCTCTTCCAAGAACACAAGGTGAATCCGATGGCGGGTTGCTTCCCGTTGCTTATTCAAATGCCGGTGTTCATTGCGCTGTATAACTCGATTTACTACAACTCGGCGATCCGAGATCATTCCTTCTTATGGTTGCAACTTGGAGAGCCTGATAAATTATTCATCCTGCCGGCGATCGCTGCGATTACGACGTTTATTCAAACGAAGATGATGTCGAGCATGAACCCGCAAGGGATGCAAGGCCCAATGGCGTTTATGATGTGGGTCTATCCGATTTTGATTTTTGTGATGGCGTACAATTTCGCCGCTGCGTTGCCGTTGTACTGGATCTTCAGTAACCTGTATACGATCGCGCAAAACTACTTTATCTACCGCAAGAAAGATCCAGCTTTGTCCGCAGCTGCCGCTACGGCAGGCGGAGGCAACGGTTCTTCTTCCGGGTCAGGGAAGAAGCGGGGCGGCTCCAATCTAAAAGCCGGTCATCCCGGTAGGGGTGCCAAGGAGGCCAAAAAATCGAAATGAATAAAATTGTGACGTCGGGAAAAACCATTGAAGATGCTGTTAAACAAGGATTGGCCAAGCTCGGCACCACCGAGGATAAAGTCGCCGTGAACGTGTTAGAGCAGCCGTCAAAAGGATTCCTGGGGCTGATTGGGGTGAGGGAAGCGAAGGTTGAGCTGACTTTGCTTGAACCACCTACACCTGCACCTGAACCTGCATCAGTACCTTCCTCAAATAGGACCCCTTCGATGTCTCACTCATCTGCTTCCTTGGTGGAGGAGAAGAGTACGGGCAGCGAGAAGGATCCCTATGCGGAGGCGGCGTCATTCATTCGGGAAGTCGGGGAGAATATGGGCTTGGATGTCAAAGTCGAAATCTCCCATAGCAAAGACCATACCGTGCTTAACATTTCGGGCCAGGATTTAGGTTTAATGATTGGGCGCAGAGGGCAAACCCTCGACGCTCTGCAATATTTGGCGAATATCATCGCTAACCGTTATTCGGACAGCTTTATTCGCATCGTCCTCGACGCGGAGAACTTCCGGGAGCGCCGGAAGAAGACGCTGGAGGACCTTGCCGTCAGATTGGCCGGACGGGTCGTTCGAACGCGTAAAGAGGTTACGCTCGAGCCGATGTCGCCGCAGGAGCGCAAAGTGATTCATTCCAAACTTCAGGATCACCCGGAGGTCAAAACTTATAGTAAAGGTGAAGAGCCCAACCGGAGGGTCGTTATTACTCTGAAGAACAGCAAATGAATGAGACGCAGGTGACGTTTGCTCGGCGTAAGCTGGGGAAGCGTCATTTTTTTTAGGGTGGACTCCTCAACCCTCCCCACCCCTCCCTTACCGTAAGGGAGGGCGCCCGAGGGCCTGCGGCCCTCTGGTCTCCCGCAAAGGGGAAGAACGTAGGAGGTCAAGAGGCGCTCCTGCTCGCTGTCCCCTTCGGGGATGCGCTCTATGTTGGTGCAAGGAACGCTTTTCCCCCCTTCGGGGTACGTCTTACTTGGGGAGCACCTGGGCTACCTGGAAAACCGTGCTGCTCAAAACTGCTGCTTTCAGCTCACCCGAGGAACGTTGAGGTTGAAGTCACTTTTCGCCCCTGCGGGGCCCACCTCTACTTTAGAGCTCCTGCTGGCTGTGAGGGCTCATGCTTAGAAGGGGAGCGAGGAGAGACGGCGGTGTTTTCGGAGGGACTGTGAGCAAGGAGGCGCTGTCTCCTACGGAGATACGCTCACGTTAGCAGGATAATGAGGGCGGATGCTTCGAAGAGGAAACGTAGAGAGACGGCGGCGATCTCGGAGAAACTATGAGCAAGGAGGCGCTGTCTCCTGCGGAGATGCGCTCACGTTGTAGAGGTATGTGGGCGGAAGCTTCGAAGGGGAGAATAGAGAGACTGCGCTGTCTTGAAGGAACTATGAGCAATGTCACGTTGTCTCCTTTGGGATGCGCTTAGGTTTGAGTGGAACCCTAGGGGATACAATGGAAAGACCAGCGCGGAGCTGTTACAATTACGAACTTTCTTATATAACAAAACTACTAGCGAGGTGAAACCCATGCTTAGTGATACAATTGCTGCGATATCGACGGCGGTGGGCGAAAGCGGCATCGCCGTGATTCGCGTTAGCGGGCCGGAGGCGCTCTCCGAAGTGGGGCGGCTATTCCGCTCCAAGACGGCGCTGCCGGAGGCGGAAAGCCATACGGTACACTATGGCTTTATCGTGGACCCGGCGACGGGCGAGAAGCTCGAAGAGGTGCTCGTCAGCGTCTTTCGCGCGCCGCGCTCCTTCACCACGGAAGATGTGGTGGAGATTAGTACGCACGGCGGGATCATCTCTGTTAAGCGCGTGATGGACCTGCTGCTCCAGCAACGCGGGATTCGCCTCGCCGAGCCGGGCGAGTTCACGAAGCGCGCGTTCCTGAACGGGCGGATCGACCTGTCGCAGGCGGAGGCGGTCATCGACCTGATCCGATCCAAGTCGGATCGGGCGTTCTCCGTGGCGCTGAAGCAGGTCGAAGGCCAGCTGTCGCGCCAAATCAGCAAGCTGCGGCACACGTTAATTGAGACGTTGGCGCATATTGAGGTGAACATCGATTATCCGGAGCATGACGTGGAATCGATGACGATGGCGTTTATCAAGGAGAAGTGCGCGGAGGTGTCGGAAGGCATCGACGCGCTGCTGAAGACGGCGAACCAGGGCAAGATTCTGCGCGAGGGGATTACGACGGCGATCGTCGGCCGCCCGAATGTCGGCAAATCCTCGCTCATGAACGCCCTGGCGCGCGAAAATAAAGCGATCGTCACTGACATCCCGGGCACAACCCGGGACGTGATCGAAGAATATGTGACGATCAATAATATTCCGCTGAAGCTGCTCGACACGGCGGGGATCCGCGAGACGATGGACGTCGTCGAGCAGATCGGCGTGGAGCGCTCCAAAGCGGCGGTGAGCGAAGCGGACCTGATCCTGCTCGTACTCAACAGCGCCGAAGCGCTGCATGAGGACGAGATTGCCTTAATGGAGCAACTGCAGGGGCGGTCCACGATCGTGCTTTTAAATAAGATTGATTTACCGCAGCAGTTGGATCGAGAGGTGGTCCGGCGTTATTTTTCCGAGGAATCGATTGTCGAGTTGTCGGTCAAAACGGAGGAAGGGCTGGATCATCTGGAGGACGCCATTGCCCGGATGTTCTTTGGCGGGGAGCTGGAGTCCAATGATTTGACGTATGTCAGCAACGTGCGGCATATCGCTTTGCTGAAGAAGGCCAAGCAATCGCTGGCAGATGCCTATGAAGCGGCGGACAGCGGCATTCCGATCGATATTTTGCAGATCGATGTTCGGCTGGCGTGGGAGCAATTAGGTGAAGTGATTGGCGATTCGGCGCCGGATGCGTTGATTGATCAGATTTTTTCGCAATTTTGTTTGGGGAAATAAAGAGGTCTTTCGTATCAGCAGCGCCTGTTCATGGTATGATGATACGGATAGCGTTTTGAATGGTGCAAGGTAAAGGAGGTTGACGATAGATGGGTTACGCTGCCGGAAATTATGAGGTGATCGTGGTTGGCGCCGGGCACGCGGGCTGTGAAGCCGCATTGGCTGCAGCGCGGATGGGCTGTCGGACGCTGATGGTCACGATCAATTTAGATATGGTTGCTTTTATGCCGTGCAATCCTTCGATTGGAGGTCCGGCTAAAGGCCACGTCGTCCGTGAAATTGATGCCTTGGGCGGCGAAATGGGCCGTAACATTGACAAGACGTTCATCCAAATGCGGATGCTTAATACCGGGAAAGGCCCGGCCGTTCATGCGCTGCGCGCGCAGGCGGATAAATTCTTGTATCAGCACGCGATGAAGGAAACGTTGGAGAAGGAGCCTAATCTAACGATGCTCCAAGGGATGGTCGAGGAGCTCATCGTGGAGGACGGCCAGTGTGTGGGCGTCATTACGAAGACCGGCGCAGAGTATCGTGCGAAAGCGGTAGTACTGACGACCGGTACGTATTTGCGCGGGAAAATCATTATGGGCGAGCTGATGTACGAAAGTGGTCCAAACAATCAGCAACCTTCGGTACATTTGGCGCAAAACTTGAAGGACCTGGGCTTTGAGCTCGTTCGCTTCAAGACGGGAACGCCGCCGCGGGTGCATAAGGATTCGATTGATTTCTCGCAAACCGAGATTCAGCCGGGGGACGAGAAGCCGAAGTTTTTTTCCTATGAGACTAAAAGTTCGGACAATGAACAACTGCCCTGCTGGCTGACGTATACTTCCGAGGAAACTCATAAAATTATTACAGATAACTTGCATCGCGCACCGATGTTCTCAGGGGTTATTGAAGGCACAGGGCCTCGCTACTGTCCTTCCATCGAGGACAAAATCGTACGTTTCAGCGATAAGCCAAAGCATCAGATATTCCTGGAGCCGGAAGGCAAAAACACGTCGGAATACTACGTACAAGGCTTCTCCACCAGCATGCCGGAAGAAGTTCAACTGCAGATGCTGCGTTCGGTTCCTGGCTTGCAAAATGTGCAAATGATGCGGACCGGTTATGCGATTGAATATGATGCGGTAGTGCCAACGCAGCTGTGGCCTTCGCTGGAGACGAAGCGATTGCCGGGGTTGTTCACGGCGGGGCAAATCAACGGTACGTCCGGTTATGAGGAAGCGGCGGGACAAGGCATCATGGCCGGGATTAATGCTGCGCGCAAGGTGCAAGGCAAAGAGCCGATTGTGCTTGATCGTTCGCAAGGCTACATTGGCGTGTTGATCGATGATTTGGTGACCAAGGGAACCAATGAGCCATACCGTTTGCTGACTTCACGGGCAGAATATCGGTTGCTGCTCCGCCACGATAACGCCGATTTGCGTTTGACGCCGCTAGGTTATGAAATTGGATTGATTTCGGAAGAGCGGTATGCTCGGTTTTTGGATAAGAAGCAGAAGGTCGAGCAGGAGATTGAACGGTTGAAGGCGACAAAGATTCGCCCGTCTGAAATCAATCCGCTGCTGGAGTCGATTGGTTCTGCCCCCATTCAGGACGGAAGCAATTTGCTGACGATTTTGCGCCGTCCGGAAGTGACGTATGCGCATATCGCTTCGATTTCTCCATCTGAGGTTGAGCTGGATGAGGAAATGCAGGAGCAGGTTGAGATCCAAATCAAGTATGCCGGTTATATCGAGAAGCAATTGATTCACGTTGAAAGATTACAAAAAATGGAAAAGAAAAAGATCCCTGAAAATATCAACTATGACGATATTCAAGGCCTGGCCATTGAGGCGCGGCAAAAGCTGTCCAAAATCCGCCCGATCTCCATTGGGCAAGCTTCGCGGATTTCAGGGGTTACGCCTGCGGACATTTCCATTTTGTTGGTGTATTTAGAGCATTATAACCGGGTCACGGCTGCGGGAGGGTAACTATTGGATTCGATACAAGCCCAGTTTTGCTCGCTGCTCCAGGAACATGGCATTGCGGTGTCGGAGGAGCAGCTCAAGCAATTTGAACGTTATTATGAAGAACTAGTTTCCTGGAACGAAAAAATGAACCTCACCGGGATCACCGAACGGGATCAGGTTTATATCAAGCATTTTTATGATTCGATTAGCCTGGCTTTTCATGTCCCGATGGGGGAGATCGAATCCATGGCGGATATCGGTTCTGGCGCCGGGTTTCCCGGCATTCCTCTAAAAATTTGTTTTCCGCATCTACAGCTCACGATCGTAGATTCGTTAAACAAACGGATTCAGTTCTTGCAGCATGTGGTGGATGAATTAGGGTTGTCCCAGGTGCGTCTGCTTCATGGACGTGCAGAGGATTTAGGACGCCAGGAAAACCTTCGTGATGCCTTCGATTTGGTTACCGCCCGGGCGGTGGCTCGTATGGCGATTCTTAATGAGTTCTGTTTACCATTTGCGAAACCAGGCGGCTTATTCGTGGCGATGAAGGGGAGTAATCCAGAGGATGAAGTGAAGGAAGCGGCCCGAAGTTTATCCGAACTGAACGGGAAATGGGTCAGCACGCCTGCATTTTCTCTTCCATTGGAAAACTCTGAACGTCATTTGGTGCTGATCCAAAAAACCGCTCCTACGCCAAAGAAATATCCGCGAAAACCAGGAATACCAGCGAAAACGCCGTTGGTTTAAATGATTATAGATGTATCCCCCTTAGCAAAATGTTCCACGTGAAACATCGCTAAGGGGGCTTTTTGTCCGTTTGCAGGCCTATCCTATTTCTTTTCTATAACTTATCTAAATTAGAGAATAGGATTATAGAGGAAAAAGTGGTAGAATAGATATATCGGGTTGGTTGAGGGTTGGATGGACGTGTTGAAGCCACGGTTTATTTGGTGGACAAACCCTTAACGAACGTGCATTTCGTTTAGAGCAATGTCATCCAACGGGGATGATCCGTAAGGCTTAGCCTTATGTCACTTTGAAATTAGGTGGTAATCGACGGAATGAAAGAACAATTTTCTAAATTGTTTGGGCTAACCGAACGAAATAGCGGAGATGAAGTGAGACAAATTCCGGTGGGGGAAATTGTCGGCAGTCCTTATCAGCCGCGGACGATCTTTGACGACGAGAAAATCGATGAACTCTGCCAAACGATCCGTACTCATGGCGTGATTCAACCAATTGTCGTACGGTATCGGAATGATAAGTATGAGATCATTGCCGGAGAGCGTCGCTGGCGTGCCGTCAAAAAGCTGGGCCTAGAGTCCATTCCTGCGATCTTGCGCGATTTCAATGATTCGCAAGCCGCGTCTATTGCTTTGATCGAGAACCTCCAACGGGAAGGGCTGACTTCGATTGAGGAGGCGATGGCTTACCAAAACTTGATCGATTTGCATCAATTGACGCAAGAGAGCTTGGCTCAACGTCTTGGGAAGAGCCAATCCACGATCGCCAATAAGATCAGGCTGCTTCAGCTTCCAGATGAGGTAAAGAATGCGCTGATGGAACGGAAGATTACAGAGCGTCATGCGCGTGCTTTGCTATCCTTGGACTCGGAAGAGCTGCAACTGAAGGTGTTGGGTGAAATCATCAGCAAAGAGCTGAATGTAAAACAGACAGAAGCCCGCATTGCCTTTTATAAGGAAGTAGCTAAAAACAAAAAGTCTCCTTCGAGACGAATCTCCTTTACTAAGGATGTTCGATTGGCTCTTAATACGATTCGCCAGTCGATTGATATGGTTACAGGTTCGGGTTTGCAAATTAAAACGGAAGAGAAGGATCATGAGGATCATTATGAAATTGTGATTCAGATCCCGAAACGTTCATAAACTCGCTCGCTGACCCTAACCGCGAGGTTCTGGTCAGCTTCTTTTTCGGTCTTTCTTGAATAGTTGTGAACATGCGATTGCTGAACTATCTATGCACATGTGGATAATGATTATCCTTATGTACATGGGGTGGATATATCGGTTCATAGCTGCTCATCTCTCGATATCGACCGGCAGGTGTATTCACCACGCATTGCTATAGGTCTTTTTGTAGCTGCAGCCTAGAATGCGTACATGAGTACTACAAAGAGATTCTTCTATTATATTGAGGTGAACTGGATTGTCTAAAATCATCGCCATAGCGAACCAAAAAGGGGGCGTCGGTAAGACGACGACTTCTGTCAATTTGGGAGCGGGATTAGCTGCCATCGGAAAGAAAGTACTGCTGATCGATATTGACCCCCAAGGGAATACGACAAGTGGTGTTGGCATTAATAAAGCGGATGTTGCGAATTGCATTTATGATGTACTCATTAACGAGGTTCATCCAAAAGATGCAATTGAACATACGGAGATTGAAAATTTGCATATCATCCCGGCTACGATTCAACTCGCTGGGGCTGAAATCGAATTGGTTCCCACCATTTCGCGCGAAGTCAGACTTAAGAAATCGTTACAACCGATTCGGAACTTATACGATTATATTTTGATTGATTGCCCGCCTTCGCTAGGAATTCTTACCATTAACTCCTTGACCGCCGCTGATTCCGTTCTCATTCCTATTCAGTGCGAATATTACGCTTTGGAAGGACTTAGCCAACTATTAAACACGGTGAGATTGGTTCAAAAGCATTTAAATACTTCGCTGCAAATCGAAGGGGTCTTACTAACGATGTTTGATGCCCGGACAAATCTGGGTATTCAAGTCATTGAAGAGGTTAAGAAGTACTTCCAGCAGAAGGTTTATAAAACTGTGATTCCACGTAATGTGCGTTTAAGTGAAGCGCCGTCCCATGGTCAATCCATTATTACGTATGACCCTCGTTCGAAGGGTGCGGAAGTATATCTTGAGTTGGCAAAGGAAGTGGTATCTTATGAGTAAACGATTGGGCAAAGGATTGGATGCTCTGATCCCGGCACTGTCTATTCAGGAAGATGATAAGGTTATAGAGATCCCACTTAACCAACTACGTGCCAACCCGTATCAACCACGCAAGACCTTTGATGAGGAGGCTATACGGGAATTGGCCGAATCGATTCGGCAACATGGGGTTATTCAGCCAATTATTGTACGCAGCGTACTTAAAGGTTATGAAATTATCGCAGGGGAGCGCCGGTTCCGTGCTTCACAATATTGCGGTAATACAACCATCCCGGCGGTTGTTCGGAGTTTTTCAGACCAACAGGTTATGGAAATTGCGCTAATCGAGAACCTGCAGCGTGAAAATTTGAACGCGATGGAAGTGGCGGTAGCGTACCAAGGGCTGATGGATCAATTCCAGCTCACACAGGAAGAGCTTTCGTTGAAGGTAGGAAAGTCTCGTTCTCATATCGCGAACTTTTTGCGATTGCTTTCCTTGCCGGACGAAGTGAAGGAATATGTTTCACGTGGAACATTATCGATGGGACATGCCCGAGCTTTGGTTGGGTTGAAGGATCCAGACATAATTAAGCAGTTGGCTCAGCAATGTATCGATCATGAATGGAGCGTTCGTGATCTGGAGAATGCGGTGCAACAACTGGATCGCAAAAAGCAGGAAAAACCAAAACCGGCTGGAAAGAAACGGGACCCTTATATCGAAGAAGTGGAAGAGAGTCTGCGTGAACGGTACAAGACGACAGTCAAAATTAAAGCGAATAAAGATAAAGGGAAAATCGAAATTAACTATTACAGCCAACAGGATCTGCAACGGCTGCTCGATATGTTAACTTCGGGATAAATGAAATGACATATCCAACTTTTGGATAGCTCCTAAAGTGGGGGCTACAGAAGGAGGGTATGTCATTTCTTGGTCTGGCATTCGATTGAACTGGAATGAATGGTGAGGTTGAAACTCTAATCCAAACTTACACCAATATCCTAAGGAGGGAATGTGTTTGCGTGAGGGAAAATCCATTATCTATTTGGATCATGCGGCGACATCTTGGCCAAAACCTCCTAGGGTAGGAGAAGTGATGTTGGAAATACTAAACGGACCAGCTGCTAATGCAGGACGAGGGAATCATGGGATGGCGCTCCAAGCAGGAAGGGTGTTGTACAAAACGCGTGTCAAGCTGGCCCAGCTATTTGGAGTCTCCAATCCCAATGATATTGTGTTAACCTCCAGCACAACTTCGGCTTTGAACTTAGCCATTAAAGGATGGCTAAAACCAGGGGATCATGTGGTGGCGACCACCGTTGAACATAATTCGGTAAGACGTCCTCTTGAGTTTTTGAAGCGGACTTCAGGCATCGAAGTAGATTATGCTGAGGTGGATGCTTACGGTCGATTAGATTTGGAGCAGGTGGAGAAACTTTTTCGCCCTCACACACGTTTACTTGTATGCTCTCATAGTTCGAACTTGTTGGGATGTATTTTACCGGTTCAAGCTTTAAGCCAGATAGCTCATGCACACGGAGCGATTTTATTGGTGGATGCTGCGCAAACGGCAGGGTGCTATCCGGTGAATGTTCAGGAAATGGGGATTGACTTGCTTGCCTTTCCAGGGCATAAAGGGTTGCTTGGTCCACAGGGGACTGGGGGATTATACATCCGCTCGGATCTTGATCTAGAACCGCTAATGCATGGGGGAACAGGCAGTCAATCCGAAGAACTTGAACAGCCGTCGGTACGTCCTGACCGGTATGAAGCTGGCACGGTGAATACGCCCGGGATTGCCGGGTTAGGTGCTGGCGTGGAAACCGTGCTGGAACGTGGTGTGGAGCAGATTCATCGTCACGAGTGGGAGTTAACCCAATTTTTAATGAAGGAACTGTATGAGGTTCCTGGTGTTCGTCTGATCGGTCCAGAGATCGGTCAGCCTCGAACGGGTATCGTATCGTTTACAATCGAAGGACGAGATGCCTCGGAGGTCGCCTTTGTGCTGGATCGGGAATATGGCATCGCAGTTCGTGCAGGATATCACTGCACGCCGTTAGGCCATCAAACGGCCGGCACACTGGAAGGCGGAGCCGTTCGCGCCAGTGTAGGTTATCTGACGACCGAGGCAGATCTTCAGAAGTTAGTGGATGCAATTCATAAGTTGATGAACTGATCTCAAGCACAGAGGAGTAGAAAGTCGCATGCGGGAATGGAATGATCTCATCTTTGAGCAACTAGTCTGGATCGTTGGAGGTTTCGTTCTCCTGATCCTTTGGATGTTGATCTGGAATTTGATTCAGGGAAGTAAGCTTCGTAAGATGAAACGAAGATACGAACTGATGATGAAAGGTGCCGGCGTACAAGACCTGGAGACCTTGCTCATCGATTTAAAAATGCAGCAGGACAAAATCGAAGATGTCCAGGAAGAACAGAAGCAGCAACTCACACAAATTCAAAAGTGGATGCCTATGCAAAAATCAAAAATCGGAATCAAACGCTACAATGCTTTCGGTGAAAAGGGGAACGACTTGAGCTTCTCCATTGCGATCATTAATGATCAGCAAGATGGCGTAGTCCTAACGGGCCTGTACAACCGCGATGGTTCATTTGTATATGCTAAGGGCTTGGAAAAAGGGGAGTCACCGCATGCGCTCTCTCCGGAAGAACGGGAAGCTATAGCTCTTGCCGGGCTAAAGAAATAGAACCCTGAGTCCACTCTTTGATCGCGGTATACAAGCATTTTGATATAATTTCTGAAAGACGCATAACTAGACTGAGACGTGTGTTCTGCAAAACAAAGTATTCCATGAAGCCGCCGACATTGACGATGCCCGTAAGATGGATATCGCCGACCGGCGGTAATTCTTTATTTACCCCTGCGCCAGGACGGAGGGGGCCTTGCACTACTTGAATCGATCCAACGCTGGATGTTTGACCGAGGCAGGCGTCTATGCTGATGATATAAGGGTCAGGGAATCGGGCGTGGATTTCATCTAACGTTTCTTTTAGATTCATAGCATGTACAGGCTCATCGAGAGTACCGTAGAGGTGAAAGTATGGGCAGCGATACTTTGCCAACGCGCTGCCAACCAGAGGGCCTAAGCAATCTCCGGTGGAACGATCGGTCCCGATGCAGACGACAACGATGTCTTGTCCTGGGGTAACCTGTCCAAAATGCAGAAGCAACCGGTGAATGATGGCCGAATGAATGCCGGGTTCGGTATGAGGGATTTTTAAATAAGGAATTTCTTGTCCTGGAATGGTCGGTTGAATCTGTGACATGGAATCTTCCTTTCCGCTGAAGATCAAGTGCGTATCCGCACTTTAAAGATTTAGTAGATAGTATATGGAAGAAATGCGTATTATATACTCGTACCAAAGTCTTAATGAGTAAAAAGGAGAGGAATCTGAGTGGAAGAGGAATGGTTGGTGATGGCGTTTGATTCAACCCAGCAGGCACTGCGTGCAGAGATGCTGCTGGAGTACGCTGAGGTAGAGATCGATTTGTTTCCTACCCCCAAAGAAATCACGGCAGGATGTGCGTTATCGATTCGTTTTCCGCAAATGTCGTTAGACGTGGTGAAACAAATCATCACTTCGGAATCCGTAGAGATTCGAGGGATTTACTCCCACGACGGGATGAGCTATCATAGCATCAAGCTTTAGAGCATTGCAGTTTTTGACTCATATCTCATATATTGATGAAACTCACAAAGGATTGATAGATATGCTGCTGGCGAATGAATCGGAAGTGATCCAGGATGCGGCCGAAACGGTGACCACTTGGAAGGATAAATTATGGAATTGGTTTACAGATATGGATATGTGGACGGATGTGCTTTTTTCAGGGATTAAAATCATTTTAATTTTTGTCCTTACCCGATTGTTTGTTCGAATTTTATTTCGAATAATCGATCGATCGTTGCAGAAGAGGGAGAAAAGCCGGTTACATATGAACCCGCGACGGTTAGTTACCGTTGGCGAACTACTCAAGAATGTCACCACCATCACCAGCAATTTTATTATGGTTATGTTAGTGTTGGGGGAGATTGGGTTTGATCTGGCACCGCTGCTGGCGGGTGCCGGAGTTCTTGGCTTGGCGATTGGTTTTGGTGCTCAAAGCATGGTGAAGGATGTAATTACCGGCTTTTTTATCATTCTGGAGGATCAGTTTGCTGTCGGCGACGTCATTCAAACCGGAAGTCTGAAGGGAACGGTGGAGATGATTGGACTGCGCTCCACACGGCTGGTAAGCTGGACGGGGGAGGTTCACATCATCCCGAACGGAATGATAACGAACGTAACGAACTATTCCGTGGGGACCGCATTAGCGGTGGTTGACTTGCCGTTTAGCAACTCCAGGAAGCTGGAGGACAGCGTAGAGCTGCTGAAAAGGGCTATGCAGCGCCTGAAAGGAGAGCAGGAGGAGATCCCTCAAGTTCCGAATGTACTGGGCATTCAGTCGTTAACTTCGAGCGAATATGTTATTCGAATTGCGGTGGAGTGTGCGCCAGCCATTCGATCGGAAGTGGAGCGCCAGATTCAGGCGTATGCCAAAGAAGCCCTGGAGCAAGAAGAGATGGAGAACCAGCGAGGGCGTGCATAGATCTAAGGTTCGCTTCAATTTATTGGGATTTAATTAAAAATTTAAGAATAGATCGGGGGAATGTGTGATGGAGCGGAAATCCTTTCAATTAGGCGATATCGTACAGATGAAGAAAAACCATCCTTGCGGGAGCAATGAAATGGAAATTATTCGGATGGGCATGGATATCCGCATTAAATGCGTTGGCTGCAAACACAGCGTGTTGGTGCCTCGGGCCAAGTTCGAGAAAAATATGCGTAAGGTGCTTCGGTCCGCTGCTCCAACACCCGATAATATGGCGTCGGATGAGCAATTACCTTCTGGGGAATAAGTAATTTATGAGATGAAGGATCCTCTCTATTGCATTTCGGATGAATTCATGGTACAATCATTCTTGCTGTGGAGAGGTACCCAAGAGGCCCAAGGGGGTTGACTCGAAATCAACTAGGCGTCGCAAGGCGTGCGTGGGTTCGAATCCCACCCTCTCCGCCATTTAATAACTCAACAGATGATGATAAGGCCTTCTACGTGATGAACGTAGAGGGCCTTTTTTGTTTTCTAAGAATGGATTGTCCCATAGGACTTTGTGACATGAAAGCTTAGTACCGGTTCAGAATCAGGTTGGTTTTAAGGGAATCGGCATGAACGAGCCAACCTTTCGCTTCCAGCGTGTTCATCAGCTTGGTTCGATTTAATGCAGCTTCGCCGTAGCTGTCCGTCTTAAAGGAGATCTCGATCAAATTCTCCATACCTGTACCGTCTTCGGTTCGAATTGGCATGACTTCGATATTCGTTTCAAGACCGTTAAATTCACCTTCATATTTACTGACGATTACTGGGCCATGGGCGCGGGAGCTTTTTAGCATGTCTTTCCCCCAGCCGGACCCATTAGTATTTTTAAGCTTACCCGGAATGTTGTCTACCAGCATGTTCAATACTTTGCTCTCTGACGGGATGGTAAGTCCCTTGGATGCAGATTCTTCTTTATCATTTGAGAAGCTCAGCGTCTGCTTGCTGTAGCCCCAGTCTACTTCAGCCTCATAGTTATCATCAGAGGAATCAAAGCCGGCTTGATTCGCTGCGGTAAGTGCGGCGTTGATGTCCCCGTTTGTTACGGTGAATCTTTTCTTATAGGTCAGTTCGTATTTCTTCTTGTCTTCCTTCTTGCGGAATCTGACATTCCAGCCTGAGCCGTTCAAATCCTGCGCATGGGTGTCAAAATACTCCACGAGCTGTTGATCAGCAGGACTTGTGATGTGAAATTCGCTGGTTACGGAGCTTTGCAGAGAGCCGTCGGCGTTTAGCACTTTCCCGGCATCCAGCAGGAATTTTACTTCGTAAGAAGGGACAGCGTTGGAAGCTGCCTGGACATCCGTTGCGGTTTGCCAGCCTGTCAGCAGAACAGCCGCAGTTAATGCGGTAGCAGTCATAGATTTGACAATCTTAGCTTTGATATTCATGATTTTCACTCCTTTTTAAAGTGGGGAATGCCTACAGACTTCACTTTAAAGAGGTTGTATAAGGATGATGTCAAAGCTGTTTTATGTTCTGGTAAAAAAAAGAAACATTTTCTTTAGGGCATCCAAGATTTATTGCTGGTCAGGATTTAGGCATTGAGACAGATGGGCGGTAAACTTGCGCAGCAGTGCAGAAGGATGGCGGTTTCGGTTAGTAGCCATATAGACGTAACGTTTGGCCTCATTGTCGGGTATCTTTCTCATTTGCAGTAGTCCGCGTTGTACCTCATCCTCAACTGACATTCGAGAAACGAAAGAAACATACTTGCCAAGCATCACCGCTTGTTTAATGGCTTCCAGAGAATCAAGCTCCAGTGAGAAGGGAAGACGCAGGCGGTTGCTTTCAAGCCATTTTTCCGCAAAGCGGCGGGTGCTGGACTCCATACCGTGCAAAATAAAGGGGGAAGAAGCAATTTGATCCGCAGTGGGTTCAGGCTGTGCGGCCAGAACATGATCTGGCGATAAGATCAGCACCAAGTCGTCTTCGCAGATGGCTTCCGTTTGCAGTTCCGCCGATATAAAAGGTTCCGTTGAAATAATACCTAAGTCAATTTGGTGTTTCTCAAGCATTTCCCGGATCACCGGCGCTGGTTTGACGGACAAGGAGATGTGTATACCAGGATATTCATTGGAGAAACGATGAATCATTACGGGCAGAAGATAAGTGGCCGGCACGTAGCTGGCCCCGATCTGGAGATGGCCCTTTCTTAGGGCATCAAACTCGATAACAGCTCGCTGCGCTTCGGAAGCCAAGGCCCCGATTTTAATAGCGTAATGGTGCAGGGCATAACCCGCGTCTGTCAAAATGATTTTCCCCATACGAGTATCAAACAGCTTTACACCGAAATCCCTCTCCATATTTTTCATGTGAAAAGTAACCGTTGGTTGTTTAAGGTCTAAGATCTCAGCCACGGTTGTAATCTTGTTGTATTTCTCAAGCAGTTCGACGATTCGCAGCTTGAGCAGATTTAGATTCATGATCTCCATTTAACCTCACAATCCCTTCCTTTTGTACGGGCCCATGTCTATATATTTAATCTATGAATGTTAAAACAAATCATTGAAAAAATTAATTTTGCATTTACATTGCTATAACACAGGTATTGAAATCGGTAGGTAAACTAAGGAATGTAAGCGGCATGGCGCCGTTTACCAGTTAACTGGGCAAGGAAGGGAACCTAATGGATTTATATATTAAAGGGTTGGAAAAGCGTTTTGGCTCTACAACTGCTTTATACCCCACTGATTTGAAGGTTAGGCAAGGCCGGTTTACTACTTTGCTTGGTCCTTCGGGTTGTGGGAAAACAACGCTGCTACGAATGATCGCTGGATTAGAAACCCCGGATCAGGGCTTGATCTCTTTTGGTGATGAAGTTTTGTATGACGGACCGGGAAGCAAGGTGACACCGCCGCATAAACGCGGATTCGGTATGGTTTTTCAGGATTTTGCCTTATGGCCGCACATGACGGTGTTTGAAAATGTAGCCTTTGGTCTGCGGACAAGTCGGCAGACGAATGGACTTCGCAAAACGGTATTGGAAGCATTGGAGAAGGTTAAGTTGGGCGGCATGGAACAGCGGTACCCACATCAGTTGTCTGGCGGACAGCAGCAACGGGTCGCTTTTGCCCGGGCGGTGGCCGTGCGTCCCCGTCTTGTCTTGTTCGACGAACCGCTGAGCGCGCTGGATGCCGTACTTCGTGAAGAGATGCGTGTTGAAATGATGGCGCTCGTTAGAGACTTGGGCCTGACAGCCCTTTATGTCACACACGATCAGATTGAAGCCATGTCGATGTCCGACGAGGTTGTGGTGATGAATGCAGGACGCATTTTGCAGACCGGTTCACCGGAGGAGGTGTACGGAAAGCCAGCAGATCCGTTTGTGGCCCGATTTATCGGCAAATCCAACTGGTTAAGGCATTCTAGCCAACCAGGCTCGCATTTGGAGCTGGCATCCGGAACTCAGTCTGCTGCAACTGCAATGTTCAGACCGGAGCACCTCTTTTGGGAGCAGGATCGAGAAGGGAGCCGCCAGTCTTATGAGGTGGAGGTCCTGCAGGTTAGTTACATGGGGGATCGGTATGAGATGCACATTCAAGCTGAGGGACAGGAGGTTTGGACGGCTTATCATCACAGCCGAATTCCGGTAGGAAGCCGTTTAAATGTATACCTGCCAAAGGGCCGGGTTACAAGTTTCTTGGAGATTGATCAGGCTAACCAA
The DNA here is from genome assembly GCF_032465655.1 of Paenibacillus sp. 3LSP. NCBI lineage: Bacteria > Bacillati > Bacillota > Bacilli > Caryophanales > Paenibacillaceae > Paenibacillus > Paenibacillus sp. 3LSP. Next base: position 36,190 of record NZ_JAWDJI010000134.1, read on the forward strand.
GGTAGTGGGAATATCAAAGTCGGCAGTTTGAATAGCGCCGCAAAAGTCGTAGGGATAGGCTACGGCAAAAGCCCAGCTATCGCTGGGAAATAAGGGATAACAGTATAAATCAAGGGGGAAAAGAAACATGGCGAATCACATTCCTAACAAGAAAAAGGGTAAATGGGGGACAGGCAGCGCGCTTGCTCTAATGCTCACTTTCGGCTTAGCCTTGACGGGCTGCGGCAGTAACACAACTTCAGGGGGAGCAGCTAGTTCGAACAATGGCAATTCTGCTTCGACCAATACCGCATCAACGGTTGCTTCTGCACCGGCCTCTAATGAAAGCAACAGTACTTCCGATTCAGCAGATAAGAAACTGACGGTGTACACAGCAGGGCCGGAAGGTTTGGCAACAAAACTGATTGAAGGTTATCAATCGAAAACCGGAGTAAAGGTTGAGGTATTCCAAGGCACGACCGGTAAAATTTTAGCCCGGCTGGAGGCTGAGAAGTCTAACCCGGTGGCGGATGTTGTGATCTTGGCTTCTCTTCCATCTGCACAAGGCTTGAAGCAGGAAGGATTAACGCTCCCTTATCCGGAAGCCGTAAATGCTGATAAGCTGAATCCGGATTGGTCCGACGCTGAAGGCAATTACTTTAGCACAAGTGCATCAGCGCTGGGCATCGCTTATAACACCAATCTGGTGAAGACCCCGCCAACATCATGGGAAGATCTAGCCAAACCTGAATTCAAAGACCAAGTAAACATCCCTGATCCGTCGTTGTCCGGTTCTGCGCTCGACTTTATGACCGGTTACCTGAGTGTTAAAGGAGACAGCGGTTGGTCCTTGTTCGAGGACTACAAGAAGAATGGCGTCGCTATGGCCGGAGCTAACCAGGAAGCATTGGATCCGGTTATTACGGGGGCTAAAGGCATCGTAGCTGCTGCGGTTGACTACATGACCTACAAGGCGAAAGCAAAAGGCGAACCGGTTGACATCGTGTATCCGAAGGAAGGGACCGTTATCAGCCCGCGTCCTGCACTCATTCTGAAATCAACTCAGCATGAAGCCAATGCCAAAGCATTTATTGATTACCTGTTGTCGGATGAAGCTCAAAAAATGGTTTCCGATGCAGCCCTTCTGCCGGGACGTACGGATATCAAAGCGGAAAACCGGGCCAATCTGGATGAAATTGGACAGTATCAAGTGGACTGGAATTGGATGAACGAGAACGGCGCAGACATCACTGAAAAATTTACACAGCTGTTCAAATAAAATGATGAAGTACTTGTCACTCAAATCCGCTAGGGTCTGGTTTATCGGATTGGCCCTGTTGGTTCTTACCGTCATGATTGTTGTTCCACTGATTGAAATCTTCATTCAAACGGTGTATCGAAACGGGGAGCTGCAGTGGTCAGCTCCTTTCCGTACGCTGGCGAAGTCCGGACTGACCGGTGTAATGTTTAGCTCCATTTGGCTTGGGATCTGTGTCATAGCTGGTACTACGGTATTGGCTTTGCCCCTGGCTTGGATAATGACTGCTACAAGGATCGGCCGCTGGAAGTGGTTGGACATTGTACTGCTCATTCCTTTTATGACGCCGCCTTACATCGGATCCATGGGTTGGATTCTATTTATGCAGAAGAACGGATACCTGGAGCAGCTGATCCCGTCTCTATCCCGAATTACGCCTTACTTCTTCACCTTTGGCGGCATGGTATTGATTATGAGCCTGCATCTTTATCCTTTTCTGTATTTGCTGCTGCGCGGCGCGCTTGAGCGAATTGGAGGGAGTATGGAAGAAGCGGCGGCTGTGATGGGAGCCCCGTTTTTGTATCGTTTCCGCCGGATCGTGGCACCGCTGCTTCTGTCTGCATACGGCATGGGCGCCATGCTGATCTTTGTTAAAACTATCGCGGAGTTCGGCACACCAGCTACTTTTGGCAAAAGAATCGGATATGAGGTCATGACCTCGGAAATCCATAAATATATCTCCAGCTGGCCGATTGATTTCGGCAAAGCTACAACCCTGGCATCGTTGCTGCTGACGGCCTGTCTGCTGATGTGGTATGTCCAATCCATACTGAGCCGCCGCTTTACTTACAGCATGGTAGGTGGGAAAGGCAGCCGCCGCGGCGCACTGAGGGAGAGCGGCTGGCCAGTTTGGATTAGCGCTATTTTTGTGGGACTTCTGCTTGTTTTCTCAATCGGGGTTCCTTATTTCTCGATCCTGGCGGCCTCAATGATGAAACTTCGCGGTGTGGGCCTGGCTTGGAACAACTGGACGTTCGATTACTATAAACAGCTGCTCACCTGGGGAACACCGAGTATGAAGGCACTGATGTCCAGCATCTGGTTGTCTTTCGTCGCTTCTACGGTTGCTGTGGTGCTGGGCACCTGGTTTGCACTGGTGATTCAACGCTCACGTACTATTGGACAGCGGTCGGTTGACTTGTTAAGTCTGCTGCCGAATACCGTGCCTGGCATCGTGATGGTGGTTGGCCTCATCCTGTTATGGAACTCACCTTGGATGCCCATTCACCTCTATAACACCTATGGCATGGTCATTTTAACGTATGTTATTTTATTTGTTCCTTATACCGTTCAATATGTAAAAAGCGCTGCAGGCCAGATAGACAGTTCCTTATTTCAGGCTGGGCAAGTATTTGGTGGACGCGCCCTTTATATTTTTAGAAGAATCATGCTGCCTTTGATTGTACCGGGGATGATTTCCGGCTGGATGATGACCTTTACGATTGCTTCGCGGGAACTGGTGGGCTCACTATTAATCCTTCCACCTTCAGTTCAGACCTCGGCCACCTACATTTTTGCTCAATTTGAGCAGGGGCAGGTTTCGTTAGGGATGGCGATGGCCGTCGTTTCGGTTGGTTTTACCACCTTGATGTTATTAATTATCGAGAGCTTGGGCTCCAGAAGAAAGTGGAATGCAAAATGATGAAACTTCATATATGGGGAGGGGCCGGAGAACATGGCCGCTCCTGTTATTTACTTGTCGGCGACCATCATCGGATATTATTGGACTGCGGCGTAAAAAAAGAAGACGAAGGCCAGTATCCGCTGCTCGATCCTGAGGTCATTCCTCAACTAACGGCGGTTTTTCTGTCGCACGCTCATGAGGATCATTCGATGGCACTTCCGTTACTATATAAGCACGGCTATAAAGGTCCGATCTGGACGACCAGGCCAACCGTTGATCAATTAAGCAGCTATTTCGCCAACTGGCGCAGTTATGTGAATGGCAGAGGCGCCAAGCTCCCATATACGGAAGAGCATATTGAAGCACTGCATTTCCGCTATCTTGAGGATCTGGCTCCCGCCATGCAATGGGCAGATTTGGGCATGCATCCAGCTTCTGTCCGGGTGAAGTGGGGGAGGAGCGGCCATTTGGCTGGTTCCATTTGGCTGCGGCTCGAGGTGGAGGATCACCAAATCTATTTCTCGGGTGACTATAGCTCGGAGTCGTTGCTGCTGGCTGTTGACTCGCCTAAGGAAAACGAGAGGGGAGCTGGCTTGGGGCCGGAGGATCCTGCCGATTTAGCCATTGTAGATAATGCCTATGGCAATGATCAAGAATCTCAAGAAGACAAACTGTTTCATCTTACCAAGGTTGCTCAAAAGACACTGGAACTAGGCGGGCATCTGTTGTTACCTGTGCCGGCTTACGGAAGAGGCCAGGATATGCTGATTTGGACCTGCGAGCAGTTCGAATCCTATAACATCATTGTTGAAGAGAAAATATGGGCTGGTCTGCAGCGGCTGCTGGAACAGCCGGAATGGCTTAAGGTTGGAATGAGCGAACGAATTCGACAGGCGCTGGATAACAGCCGACATAGAATCATTTTACCGAAGAATAATGAGGAACGTCTTCAAGCCTTAGGTCAGAAGGGGCCATGTGTCATTTTCACCAGTGACGGTATGATGGAATCCCCAAGAGCTCGCTGGTACTTCGATCAAGTAGCCGGGGATCCCAAGCATGCGGTCGTGATTACAGGACATGCTGCGCGTCATACGTTTGCTCACAATATACTGGTGGGGGGTATAAATAAACCGGATTGCCGCGTTCATCATATCCGTTACAAGGTACATCAAGGGCTGGGGGATGTAAGAAGGATGCTTGCAGAAGTTCCTGCTTTAAAGACATTACTTGTACATACTTCCAAAGTGAAAACGGACGAAGTATGCAGATTACTGTTAGAGGAAGGCCACCAACATATTTATTCCCTGCAACCAAGCGAAGAATTGGGGTTCTAAAACAAATGAAAACAGGACCCCGAAGGGTCCTGCTGACGGCGTTACTGTGGAGATTCTATGCTCACATCAAGGAATAGGATTTACTGCCCCTGAAGGCAGCCTTGCCGTAAAGCGAAAACTTTGCGGTGTTTCTCCTTACTCCAATCTTGAGTTAGACTCCTAACAGCTCATGAAAAGCGATCTGGACCAACGGAACCACACCTCTCTTGTCGCCGTCGATTGTATTATGTGCAGATTCCCTCGTTTTATACACATCCATTACGAAAAATATAAATTAGTGAACACGAGCCTTTTCTTCTTTCTTCCACTTGCGATTCTTGTTTGTCGTTTCAGGGAATTTATCGCCCTTGTTCAACGTGATCCGTTTTGGATCTTTAATCTGCGTATGAAAGCTGCGCGCCTCGCCTACCTCAACGTAAACCCCCGGGTTCGGAGCGCGCATGCCTTCCTCGAATTCGGTTTGTTCACCCATACTGCGTTCCTCCTTTGCAATGCATTAGACTACATGGATATTGTTTGTCATGCGTTTTTTTTCATGTATCTTTATGGACCGATAATTATTTACAGGCAGCGTAATTTGAGGGAGCATACGGTTAGCATGGTAAAGCGCATGGGAGCGATCGATATGAGTATCGTATGGGCACATGGTGATCAATAGCAAAGGCAAGTTGTGGGAACTTGATCTGATCCTTGCGTGCCGACTTTGGATTTGATATACTATTACGGTGCGAGTTTACTCTCGCTCCTTGCTCCCAAACGGGACACGTATTGGGGGCCATAGTCCAAGAGGAGGTGAATCAGAATGCGCAAATACGAAGTGATGTACATTATTCGTCCTGACGTTGAACAAGAAGCTGTTCAAGCTACAGTCGAAAAATTCCAAGGCATCATCCAAAACGGCGGTGAAATTACCAAACATGAAGTTTTGGGCAAACGCCGGCTTGCGTATGAGATTAACAAGGTTCGTGATGGAATTTACGTTCTCGTGAATTTCACCGCTGCTCCAGAAGTTGTTGCTGAGCTGGAACGGATCTTGAAGATTTCCGACGAGGTTATCCGTTATCTCATCACGAAAGACGTAGCCTAATTCAAGTTTGAGTAACCATTGCCCGAAGGAGGGGATTTGATTGTTGAACCGTGTCATTCTCATCGGACGTCTTACCCGGGATCCGGAGCTGCGATATACGCCAGCTGGCGTAGCGGTAACTCAGTTTACTCTTGCTGTGGACAGACCGTTCACCTCGCAAGGGGGCGAACGTGAGGCGGATTTCATCCCGGTTGTTACCTGGAGACAGCTTGCCGAGACTTGCGCGAATTATTTGCGTAAAGGGCGGTTAACGGCTGTTGAAGGACGTATTCAAGTACGGAACTACGAAAATAACGAAGGTAAACGTGTATACGTAACCGAAGTTATTGCCGATAATGTCCGTTTCTTGGAATCGAACCGCGAGGGCGGTTCAGGTGGCAGCGGTACGCGGGAAGAATCACCGTTCGGAGGCAACAGCAACCGTGGCGGAGGATTCTCGCGCAGCAATCAGAACGATCCTTTCTCCGACGACGGGAAACCGATCGATATATCGGATGACGATTTGCCATTTTAACAACGGAAAGGACTGAAAAGCATGAGCTTCAAGCAAAGAGAAGGCGGAGACGACAAAAGACCGGCTCGCCGCGGCGGCCGCAACAAACGTCGTAAAGTGTGCTACTTCACTGTGAATAAAATTACTCACATTGACTATAAAGATACGGAGCTGTTGAAGAAATTCATCAGCGAGCGCGGCAAAATTTTGCCTCGTCGTGTAACTGGCACTAGCGCGAAATACCAACGCCTTTTGACGATCGCGATCAAACGCTCCCGTCAAATCGCATTGCTTCCATACACAACGGAATAAGCGTGATCAGTTAGAACAACAACCGAACCTCAGGGTTCGGTTGTTTTTTGTTTCTATACAAAAAGGACTTAAGTCATAGAGCTTCGCTTACGACAAATCCAAGTAAACCTATTTAAAATAAAGTCGATTTATGACGAGAAAGATAGAACGAACTCGAAAAATGTTAACATCAATAGTACAGGACAAGTAAGAAAAATTAACGTTCAACTTTTTGTAAACGCTTCATATTAAATATTTCTATAAAATACTAGTAAATTAGGGTTAATTAGGAGCCGACAATCGACTAAAAAAATTATTGACGTAAGATATTTTCACATGTATTATGATCAATAATTGAACTGGTGCATATCCCTGATAGGGACCGGCTTAAGATGCTTATTAACCGATGGTTTATATCAAACCTATGTCACACTTTGTTACAAACGGCTGACGTTGTGTCTCTGTTTTTAGGGTATAAGTCATGGGGAGATAGAGCCATAGGGGCGTAAGTGAGTTGTTTTGTCCAGGATTAAGCACTGTGAGAAGCAACTAGAGAGTGTTGAAGGGGGAGGTCGAAAGGAACATCCTGGCAAGAGGAAAGGCATGACGAACTGCACGTTCTCAACAATTAAACAAGGAGGAGTCAACTCACATGGTGGCAAAGAAGAGAAGATTATGGTCCATCTTACTTATTTTATCTCTCGTAGGTATTTTGTTTGCAGGTTGCAGTACCAATAACACAGCTTCCAATTCGCCGACTCCGACAGAGAACAACACAACTCCAGAAAACACAACGGAACCGGAAACAGAACCATCGGCAGATGAGCCGGTGGACGGAGGTACAATTGTCCTTTCAACTTTTTCGGATATTGTTACTTTAAATCCTATTTTTATTGGTGATACTTCTTCCGGAGATGTGGAGCAGTTCCTTTTCTCCAAATTGTACGATCTAGACCGTGAAGGAAATGTAGTTGTCGAGCCTTGGTCTTTGGCAGCCGAGCCTCCACAAATTTCTGAGGACGGTTTAACTTATACCGTGAAGCTGAAAGATACCGCAAAATGGAGTGACGGGCAGCCGGTAACGGCCGACGACATCGTATTTACATTTGATACGATTCGTAACCCAGAAACGGGTTCCCCAGCGATCAGCTCCTTCGATAAGGTAGAGAGCGTTACAAAAGTGGATGATTTGACCGTCAACATTAAGTTGCAATCCGTTTACGCTCCGTTCTTATATACGCTGGTTACCGATTTGGTCCCTTACCATGTGTTGAAGGATGTTCCTGTGAAGGAGCTTCAACAACATCCATATGGTACAGATCCATCGAAAACCGTAACGAACGGGCCATGGAAGTGGACAGAATGGAAACAAGGCGAAAGCCACACGTTGGATCTCGATCCAAACTACTGGGGTACGCAGAAGCCGCATATTCATCAAGTCATCTATAAAATTTATGCCGACCAAAACACCCAAGTTCAAGCCTTGTTGAAAGGTGATGCAGACCATATCAGCGCCATTCCGGTGACGCAGGTTGAAGCTGTTAAATCGAATAAGGATATTAACGTCATCCAAAAACCGGGTCCGACTTATGAATACGTCGGGTTTAACTTCGATCCGAAGAACTTCCCGGACAACTACGGTTTGTTCCAAAGTCAAAAGACAAGACAGGCGATTGCATACGCAATTAACCGTCAAGGGATGGTTGACAATGTCTTGAAAGGTGTCGGTGCGCTGATGAACGCTCCGTTCCTGCCGGACACTTGGGCGGATCCGAAGGATGCTGCTGTCAACTATAACTATGATACGGAGAAAGCAAAACAATTGCTGGCAGAAGACGGTTGGGTTCCTGGCAAAGACGAGATCCTTGAGAAAGACGGTCACCGCTTCTCCTTCGAACTGCAATATAACGCCGGTAACAGCCGCCGTGAACAAGTGGCTGCGATTATCCAGCAAAACTTGAAAGATGTTGGTATCGAAGTTACGCCTAAAGGCATCGACTTTGCCGCATGGATCGATCAGAACGTCAACCCAGGTAAGTATCAAGCCATTTTGTTGGCATGGTCTCTGAACAACCCGGATCCGGATGCAGAAAGCATTTATTCTTCGAAATACTTCCCACCGGCAGGTCAAAACACCGGTTGGTATAAGAACGAAAAGCTCGACCAATTGTGGGTAGACGGATACTCCACAGTTGATCAAACGGAACGTCAAGCGATCTATAAGGAACTGGCGAAGGAAATCTCTACAGACTTGCCATATGTCTTCCTTTATCAATATGGTAACGCCATCGGTACGGGTCCAAGAGTTCATTGGAAAGAAGAAGACCGTCCAGAACCATCGTTGGGCTACGGATACTACTTCCATCTGATCAACTGGTGGGTAACGGAATAAGAAGAGCGGATACAGGAAATAGAACCGCAGGAGGGGGAAAGGGAGTATTCTCTTTCTCCTTCTCCCTTTCAAGCTCTATTTTTATCCTGTGGTTCTATACCTAACTATGTTTAGGAGGATAAAAGATGACAGAATATCTGATCCGTCGCTTGCTGCAATCGGTCTTGGTCATTTTCTTGATCACCGTCGTGACGTTTTTGCTGATCCATGCCGCTCCGGGGGGACCAACGCAAGTCTTCCTTGCTCCGGGTTTATCGCCGGAAGCATTCGAGCAGCAGAAGCAAAACCTCGGTCTGGATAAGCCCTTACCTATTCAATATCTACGGTGGGTTGGGGACTTGCTGCAAGGTGACTTAGGATATACGTTCAAAAACCATTTGCCAGTTGGGGATTTATTGTGGCCTCGTATCGGGAATACGTTCGTTTTAATGGGCTCCGCTTGGTTGTTAACCTTGATTATTGCGCTCCCTTGGGGCATTTATAACAGTACAAAAGAATATGGATTATCTGATCAAACGGCATCCTTTATTTCTTATATCGGATTTGCGATGCCAACCTTCTGGTTCGGTATACTTTTGCAACAGTGGTTCTCACTAGGCCTCGATTGGCTTCCCCTATCGGACATGCACTCCAGGGGGAAGGAAGACAGCCTGCTTGACCTATTACTGCATCTAGTGCTTCCCATCACGGTATTATCGTTAGGATTCCTTGCTTCTTATATTAAGTATGCCCGTGCAAGTATGTTGGAGGTCCTTGAAATGGACTACATCCGCACGGCTCGGGCAAAGGGTGTTAAGGAAAGAAAGGTTGTGTTCCGACACGCCTTACGGAATGCGCTTATTCCGATCATCACCATTTTAGGACTGGATTTACCGCTGCTTGTCGGCGGCGCTGCCCTCACGGAAAACGTGTTTAACTGGCCGGGGATGGGGCGCCTCTATGTCGAGATGGCTACGGCACGGGAGTATTCTGTTCTGATGGCGATTACGATCGTTACTTCGGTTATGGTTATCCTTGGTAGCTTACTCGCGGATATTTTATATGCCATTGTAGATCCACGGGTTAAATTGGGTGGAAAGGGGACGAAAGCTGCATGAGTGATCTCAAGGTAACGATATCGCCGGGAACATCTCCCGACGTGCCAACTCCTGAACCAAGTCATGCATCGGATCCCCAGAATGCGGTAGCTGCACTTCCAGCCAAGAAGCCGCTGGGTCCTTGGGGCCTATTATGGAGAAAATTCTCGCATAATCCCTATGCAATGACAGGGTTAGTCGTGTTACTGATTTTTATTCTGGCTGCGATTTTTGCCCCTTGGCTTACCAAGTATGATCCGGCCAAGATCGATCTGATGTTCCCGAATCTCCCAGCAGGGACCGATGGGCACCTGTTAGGCACGGATGAATTAGGACGTGACGTGTTCACAAGACTGCTGTATAGTGCAAGAATTTCCTTATTAATTGGTTTTTCCGTCGCCGTAGCTTCGGTCATCATCGGTTCGATTATCGGTGCGTTATCCGGTTATTTCGGCGGATGGGTCGATACGGTCTTCATGCGGATCGTCGATGTGATGAACTCGGTACCTACGTTGTTCCTTAACATTTTGGTACTGGCGATTTTTGGGTCGGATATGAAATATATGATTATGATTTTGGCCTTTACCAGCTGGATGAGTATTGCACGGTTGGTGCGCGGGAATTTCCTTCAATTGCGGGAAATGCAATACGTTGAAGCTGCGCGTGCCATCGGGGTATCGAATACAGGCATTATTTTCCGTCATTTATTACGGAACTCTACGTTTCCGATTATTGTGAATGCAACCTTGATGGTTGGTTCGGCGATTTTGAGCGAATCGGCTTTGTCTTACCTTGGTTTAGGCATCCAACCACCGGCAACAAGCTGGGGATTGATGTTAAGTAATGCACAAGAATTTATGCTCGTTGATAAAATGCAGGCAGTTTATCCCGGCTTATGCATCTTGATCGTCGTTCTGGCGGTGAACTTCATCGGGGACGGCATCCGCGATGCGCTGGATCCAAGACAGAATCTGAATAAATCCCGGAGGAGGCTGGCAAAATGGCGGAGAAACTTCTCGAAATCCGGAAACTGACGGCGGGCTTCTTAACGGAAAATGGGGTTGTGAAAGCGACCGACCGGATCTCGTTATCCATAGAAAAGGGACAGACGGTTTGCTTAGTTGGTGAATCGGGGAGCGGAAAGAGCGTGACCTCACTCGCCATCATGCGGCTGATTGATTATGCCGGCGGAGTGATCATGGATGGCAGCATTAAGTTTCGCGGTCAGGATTTAGCCACCAAGAAACAGGAAGAGATGCGGCAGATCCGTGGCAACCAAATTGCGATGATCTTTCAGGATCCCATGTCGGCGTTAAACCCGGTATTTACGGTAGGGGAACAGATTGCCGAAAGCTTGCGGTTGCATCAGAATAAGGATGCGGATGAGGCTTGGAATATGGCTGTTAACCTGTTGAAGCTCGTAGGCATCCCTGCGCCGGAAATTCGCGCCAAGCAATATCCCCATGAATTGTCGGGCGGCATGTGCCAACGGGTCGTCATTGCCATTGCCTTAGCCTGCAACCCGGAGCTGTTGATTGCTGACGAACCTACGACCGCGCTGGACGTGACGGTACAGGCGCAAATCCTTGATTTGCTGCGGAAGCTGCAGGCCGAGCTCGGCATGTCCATTCTGCTGATTACCCATGATATGGGCGTAGCTGCGGAAATGGCAGATCGGGTCGCTGTTATGTATGCGGGGGCGATCGTTGAAGAAGGTCCAGTGGAAGATATCTTCAATCAACCCAGTCATCCATACACCACAGGGCTGCTCCAATCGATCCCTGGATTTGAAGGGGAACGGGGAGGAGAACTGTACACGATCCAGGGGACAATCCCGCCAATCGGTCAATTGCCTTCCGGCTGCCGGTTCCACCCCCGCTGCCCGCATGCGAAGGAGGTTTGCCGGCAGAAGGAACCACCGGAGTTTATGATCGGAGCAGATCATCGTGCTTCCTGCTGGCTCTATGAGGATAAGCCGGTAAGCAAAAGCGATGACCACAGCAGCAGAGATGAGGTGAAACCCGCATGACGACAGAAACGGCGAATGTAGAAGTAAAGCGACCGAGCGGTTTGAAGTCCGATGAGATTCTGGTAGATATCCGCGGGATTAAGAAGTATTTCCCGATTCATAAAGGCTTGCTCAGCCGGGTCGTTGGTCAAGTGAAAGCGGTAGATGACGTATCCTTAGCGATTCGAAAAGGGGAGACCTTCGGGCTCGTCGGAGAATCCGGCTGCGGCAAGTCAACGCTGGGACGTGTCATTCTTCGCTTGCAAGGAGCTACGGAAGGAGAAGTCATCTACCAGGGGCGGGACATTCATTCTTTACGGGGGCAAGAGCTGCGGAAGCTTCGGGAAGAGATGCAGATTATTTTCCAGGATCCGTTCGGTTCCCTAAATCCTCGTTTTCTAGTAAAAGACATCATCGGCGAACCTTTACGCGTTCATCGCAACCTATCTTCCAAGGAAATAGATGCTAGAGTCGTGGAGCTCATGGAATTGGTAGGGCTGGATGCCAGCCGGCGCAATCGCTATCCGCACGAATTTTCCGGCGGTCAGCGGCAACGGATTGGTATTGCCCGGGCAATAGCTCTGAATCCGAAGTTTATCGTCGCGGATGAGGCGGTATCGGCACTGGACGTGTCCGTGCAATCACAGGTCATTAACCTGTTGATGAAGCTGCAACGTGAGCTCGGATTGACGTTCCTCTTCATTGCCCATGGCCTTAACGTCGTTCGGCATATCTCCGATCGGGTCGGCGTCATGTATTTGGGTAAGCTGGTAGAGGTCGGAGAAACGGAGACGTTATTCAATTCTCCGCTGCATCCATATACAGCCGCTTTATTGTCGGCCATTCCAAAGCCGACGCCAGGTCGGAAGCGGGAACGGATCGTGCTACAGGGGGATGTTCCTTCTCCCGCAAATCCGCCTTCCGGATGCCGCTTCCACACCCGCTGTCCGTTTGCCCAGGAGCAATGTGCCAAGGTGGAACCGCCATTGATTGAGGCAGCTCCCGGACGCCAAGTGGCCTGCCACTTCCCGTTGCAACCGGAGACCGTGTTGGCTTAAACAGACGCCTTCTCGCAAAAAACAGGCTGGTTCATGACGGTAGAGGTCCGATCTCCGGTAGGAGCGGGCCTCCCTTCTTTTTTCGTCCAAGCTTCATTGGTTAGTAGACCAGCATCTACATATCCCGCATTGTTGTACCCGATTTCCTCGATGTGTTATAGTACAAAGCGGTAGAGTTGTTTTGAAAAATGATAGATAAGTTAAGCAAGGATGAGTAAAAACGTAGTGATATGGCAGATAGAGAAGGAAATCAACCAGAATGGCGATGGAGGCGTAAAAAACCATGATCGAACGTCGTAGCAGAAAGAAGATGAAATCGAAGAATAAACGCAAGAAAATCGCGTGGATTGTACTCATAGTTCTGTTGGTGGCGGGGGCCGGGGGATATTTGTTCCGCAAGCCGCTTGCCGTGATGGCCTTTGACTTGTTCCTGTCAGGCAAAGTTGAGCAGACGTTGGAACGCTCGTATTCGCCAATTGAAGGGGAAGAGCCCCGTCCGGTGGAGCCGGTGGAAGAGAAGATGAAGCCATTCAGCACTCTGCTGTTAGGTGTGGATCAACGGAATAACGAGCCAGCTCGCTCCGATACGATGATCTATGCGGTGGTGCGTCCGGAGGATGCCAAGGTGTTGCTGATCTCCATCCCGCGCGACACGTATACCGAGATCGTCGGCAAGGGTAAGGAAGATAAGATTAATCATGCGTATGCGTTTGGCGGGGAGAAGATGGCCAAGGATACGGTGGAGAACTTCATCGGCTATCCGGTGGATTACTATGCAGCCGTGAACTTCCAAGGGGTGCGTGACATCGTGGACGCGTTGGGCGGTGTAGAGCTGCCGATTACGAAGGATATTGTCAATAAACAAGCGGATCATGAGAAGTTTACGATTAAGGCAAATAAACCGTTGTACGACGGTACGGAGGCGCTCAACTTCGTCCGTTATCGGGAAGACAGTGATTTTAACCGGACAAAACGACATCAGGTGTTCCTGAACGCCATGGTGAACCGGATGTTAAAGCTGAACCAAGTGACAAAAATCCCTGAATTAATCAACCTGATGGGGGATAATTTTAAGACCGACTTGCCGCCAAGCCAAATCATCGAATTGTCCAAGAAGGTCTTGTTGGGAGATACTTCTCCGCAAATTAGCGGCTTTACGATTTTAGGCAAAGGCATTCGGATCAATGGGGTTTATTATGATAAAGCGAATGAAGAGGATGTTGATTTCGCCAAAGAGATGATCGACAATTGGCTGAACCCGGATACGGAGGCGTTTGAATTGATCCTTCCGGAATCCCGTGATGCAGAGAAGACAGATGCGGGGCAAAACGGCGCGCAGGGAACGGCGGCAAATACGAGCAAGAATGAGTGATCGTGGGGCATCATACCTTAGATTATAATGTGAATATACCCTGATTTCAGACAACGGCAGTCCGGAGTACCGGCTGCCGCTTTCATGCCGCCGGTTCTGGAACAACTTCGGTTTCGAAACGTATCAAATAGGGGAGTCTGAATGAAAGGATGAGGAGGATTTCGTTCTCATGAATATAGCGTTTTTTCTGCTTCCGAAAAATGACGTGGTCACCATGACGTTGGAGTCCACGTTACGCCAGACGCTGGAGCGTATGGAGTATCACCGTTATACGGCCGTGCCGATCATCGATCACGATGGGGTGTATGTCGGTACGGTCACGGAAGGCGATTTATTATGGCACATGAAAAATTCGAGCGGCAAGATTACTTTTGAGACCGCTTCAAAATTTCTCCTGAAGGACGTGCCGCTGAAGATGGACATCAAGCCGGTACGAATCGATGCCGATATGGAGGATTTGATTAATCTGGCGAAGGTGCAGAACTTCGTGCCGGTTGTCGATGACCGGTGCCGGTTTATTGGGATCGTGCGGCGTAGTCAGATCATCGAATATTGCGAGAAGTTCGTGACCCGAAATACGGCACAAACCCAATAAATCCTAAAGGTTTGCGTCTTTTGTCGCGTTTGCTATATGCTATAATGAAGAATAAAGCTTTTTTCGGGGAGGGTCGAAGCTGTCCGAGATGCAAAGGGAAATGGATGTAGCCAAGCGTGCCAAAGTGATTGAATGGCTCAAAACGGAAGTAGTCGATCACGTATCCCGTTTGTTTAAGGCATTATGGGAAGGCAGCACGACACGGGTAACGGACAGTCTTGCCAGCCTTATCGTCAGCAGTTATATTTTGGGGCGGAGACTCGGTGTTTCCTATCGGGATATGGATGACAGTATCTTGGAGAAACTGAGAAAACATAAGCAGGAGGGTCACCAGCTCGAGGATTGGTATCAAGATATTTCTACCCTGGAAGAACATATGTCTAAGAGGTGAACCCATTTGAAGTTACGCTGGACATCAGTGGCCTGGAGCGCCGTATATTTGCTGCTTCTGTTGTCACTTGCAACTCCGCTGACCGTGATCACGATGTTTTTTCTGATCGTGCCGGGTATTTTGCTGTACACCACCTTGTCGACAAGAGCGTTTCTTGTGCACGTCGCGGTGGTCTGGCTGGCGGTTGCATTGATCTTCGGCCCGCTGATCTTGTTGCAGGCCGTCTATTTTATTGTTCCTTCGATCGTGATGGGCTATTTATATAAGAAAAGAAGCCCGGCGTTCCGCACGGTCATGGCGGGAGCCGGCACCATTTTGCTGGAGTTTTTGCTGGTACTGCTGATCAGCACCGTCTTCTTCAACTTTAATCTGGCGAATGCGATTGAGGACCTGGTGAATGCGGCGATGGCTCCGTTCACGAATGTCGCTGACAGCTCGTTGACTGGCACCATTGTCTGGTCGCCAGAGATGAGCCAGCAATTCTCCAGCTTGACGGTGCGGATGATTCCCTTTACGATGATCGTCTGCTCGCTGCTCATGGCTGCAGTAGCCCATGCCATCTCCCGGCCTACGTTGTCCAGCTTGGGTCATGCGGTGCCGAAGATGCCGCCAATCCGTGATTGGCGGTTGCCGCGTTCGCTGATTTGGTACTATTTGATCGGCGTATTGCTGCAGTGGTTTGGCGGAGAAGCAGTAAGCCAAGGATTCTTGGGCACGATTGTGCTGAATCTGATGCCGCTGCTGCAATTTCTCTTCATGGTGCAAACGGCAAGCTTCTTCTTCTTTGCCGCCTACCATCGCAAGTGGAATCCGGTGATTCCGATTCTGCTCATTGTAGCGCTGTTGTTTATTCCGCCGCTTCGAATCGTGGGGATTTTGGACATTGCATTCCCGCTGCGGGATATGATTACGAGACCAAGACGATAGGGTGAGAAGGCATGCCAAATGTTTTGCAAAAACGTTGGTACGGTTACCAGACCGTATGGATGTTCATGCTCCAGTTGCTGCTCGTCATCTTCGTCTCCTTCTTTAATTGGATCCTGGGACTGGTTTGCTTATGTCTCGTGAGTGTGCTGACCTTCAGCATGCTGCGGGCGGAGCGGCAGTTCCGCCAAGAGCTGATTCGCTACGTGACCGATTTGAATTACCGGATCAAACGGGTGGAAGGCGAGGCTGTCAGTAAGCTTCCGTTTGGTTTGATCCTGTATAGCGAAGAACGGACAGTTGAGTGGCATAATCAGTTCGTGGCTGGCATGTACGACAAAGATTCCGTCGTGGGCCAACCGTTGTCCGAGCTGCTGCCGCAGCTCCCCTTGCCAAGTAAAGACAAGAAGGATGCGGCGGGCGCTCGGACCACGGCAGAAGTCATGGTCGGGGAGCGTTACTATGAGCTTACCGTCGATGCGAACGAGCGCATCATTTATCTCCATGATATGACGGAGCTGGCGGTACTGCGCAGACGGTACGAAGACGAACGGGCTGCGCTGGGGATCGTGCTGCTGGACAATCTGGATGAGGCCACCCAGGGCATGGACGACCAGCAGCGCACCGCCTTAATCGCTCGCGTGGCGACGGCGATTACGGAATGGGCCAAACAGTACCGCGTGTACTTGCGGCGACTGTCCTCTGAGCGATATCTGATGATTCTGAATCAGAAATCGCTGGACGAACTCGAGCAGAGCCGGTTCGTCATTCTGGACGAGGTCCGCGAAATGACCGCGGACCTGAAGGTGCCGATTACGCTCAGCATCGGCCTCGCTTTTGGCGCCGAGCGCTTCAGTGAGCTGGGCGAACTCGCCCAGTCCAGCTTGGATATGGCGCTCGGCCGCGGGGGCGACCAGGCCGCAGTCAAGGCCGGTCAGCGGCTCTCGTTCTATGGCGGGAAATCCGGCGCCATAGAGAAGCGGACGCGCGTCCGCGCCCGCGTCATCGCGCATGCCTTGCGCGATTTGATGCAGGAGAGCGACCGCGTCATCATCATGGGCCATCGCGTGCCGGACCTCGACGTGATCGGCGCCTCCATCGGCGTGCTGAAGGCTGCCGATATGTACAAGGTCGAGGCCCACATTGTACTGGATGGCCCGAACCCGGCGATCGAGCGCCTGATGGAGCGCATCGGCAAAGAAGAGACCTTGCTCCGGCGGTTTATTTCGCCGGAGCAAGCCATGCATTTGATGACCGAGCACACGCTGCTCGTACTTGTCGATACGCATAAGGCTTCCATGACGATGGAGCCTCGGCTTGTGGAAGAAGCAAGCCGCGTCGTCATCGTGGACCACCACCGCCGCGGCGAGGAATTTGTAACCGACGCGGTGCTCGTCTACCTGGAGCCTTATGCTTCCTCAGCCTGCGAGCTCGTCACCGAGCTGCTGCAGTACATTCATGAGAAGGTGGAGCTGAGCCCTCTGGAAGCGACGACGCTGCTCGCAGGCATCACCGTCGATACGAAGCATTTCGCGCTTCATACCGGCTCGCGGACGTTTGAGGCCGCAGCGTTCCTCCGCCGAAATGGAGCGGACACGGTGATGGTGCAGCGATTGTTGAAGGAAGATTTGCAGGAGTACATCGCCAAGGCCGATATCATCAAGCATGCCCGAATGATACACGGGCATATCGCTTTGGCGGTGACGGAGCCGAATCGCAAAATTCCACAGATGTTAATTGCTCAAGTCGCGGATACGCTGCTGAATATGACCGGCGTCCTGGCGTCTTTTGTGATCAGCGAGCGGCCAGACGGCTTAATTGGCATCAGCGCCCGGTCGCTGGGGAACATGAACGTGCAGGTGGTCATGGAGCGGCTGGGCGGCGGCGGACATTTAACGAATGCAGCTGTTCAATTGGAAGGCACCCAGGCGGAAGCAGAGAAGAAGCTGCTCGCCGTGCTGGATGAAATAGAGAAGGAAGAGGGGTTGTTCGAATGAAAGTGATCTTCTTGCAAGATGTCAAAGGTCAAGGGAAAAAGGGAGAAATCAAAAACGTCTCCGAAGGGTATGCGCAAAACTTCCTGATTCCCCGGGGGTTGGTGCGTCCGGCCACCGAAGGGAATGTGAAGACGTTGGAGCAGCAAACAGCAGCGGAGCAGAAGCGGAAGCAGAAGGAGAAGGAAGAGGCCATCGAACTCGGCAAGAAGCTGGAGGAGATGACCGTGCAGCTGAAAGCGAAAGCCGGAGAAGGCGGCCGCTTGTTTGGTGCGATTACGAGCAAGCAGGTTGCCGAAGCGCTGGAGAAAGCCGGCGTGAAGCTGGATAAACGCAAAATTGAAATGCATGACCCGATCCGGACGCTAGGCGTAACACAAGTGCCGGTGAAGCTGCATCCCGAAGTGAAGTCGACGTTGAAGGTTCAAGTGACGGAGGAATAAGATGAGCGGCGATCTGTTTTTTGACCGGATCCCCCCGCAAAATCTAGAAGCAGAGCAGGCGGTACTTGGGGCAGTGCTGCTGCAATCGGAGGCACTTATTACCGCGATGGAGCGGGTGCGGACCGAGGATTTTTACGATAAGCCTCATCAATTAATCTTTGAAGCGATGGTTCAACTCGGCGAGGAAGGCAAGCCGATTGACCTTGTGACGTTAACTGCCAAGCTGAAGGACCGCGGTGAGCTGGAGGAGATCGGCGGCGTCAGTTATTTGGCCAAGCTGGCTCATGCCGTACCGACGGCAGCCAACGTGGATTATTACGCGCGGATCATTGAAGAGAAATCGATGCTGCGGCGCTTAATTCGCACGGCTACGCAAATCGTCAGCGACGGTTATGCCGGCGGCGAAGATGTGGCCGACATGCTGAGCGATGCCGAGCGACGCATTCTGGAGATCTCCAACCGCCGTTCGGGCAGCGGGTTTATCCCGATTCGCGATGTGCTGATGGAAGTGTTCGAGCGCGTTGAGACGCTGCATCAGAACCGCGGAACAACCACCGGGATTCCTTCCGGGTTCGTTGATTTAGACCGCATGACGGCGGGCTTCCAGCGCAGTGACTTGATTATCGTTGCGGCGCGCCCTTCCGTAGGTAAAACGGCGTTTGCCTTGAACATTGCCCAGAATGTCGCCGTACGAGCGAAAGAAACCGTGGCCATCTTCAGTCTGGAGATGTCCGCAGCTCAGTTGGTGCAGCGGATGATCTGCGCCGAAGCGAACCTCGATGCCAGCGTAATGCGGACCGGGGATTTCAAGAGCGATGACGATTGGGCGAAGCTGACGATGGGGATTGCGGCCTTGTCGGAAGCGGAGATTTATATTGACGATACCCCTGGCGTAACCGTGGCGGATATTCGGGCGAAATGCCGCCGGCTCAAGAAGGAACGCGGTCTGGGTATGATCGTGATCGACTACCTGCAGCTGATCCAAGGCCGGGGCAAACCCGGCGAGAATCGGCAGCAGGAGGTCTCGGAAATCTCCCGGACCCTCAAGCAAATTGGCCGGGAGCTGGAAGTGCCCGTGATCGCCTTGTCTCAGTTAAGCCGGGGCGTGGAGCAGCGGCAGGACAAGCGTCCGATGATGTCTGACCTTCGGGAATCGGGTTCCATCGAGCAGGACGCCGATATCGTAGCGTTCCTGTACCGGGACGATTATTACAACCAAGAAACCGAGAAGAAGAACATTATCGAAATCATCATAGCGAAACAACGGAACGGCCCAGTAGGGACCGTTGAGTTGGTGTTCTTGAAGAACTTTAACAAGTTCGCCAATTATGAGCGGGCGCATGCGGATGCGTTCGCAGGTTAGGCTGAACTGAGAACAGGAATCCTCTTGATCCAAGGACTGACGATCTTCGTCAGTCCTTTTTTTTCGTGTTTGGGATAGATTTCGAGTTAAACAATCGAACCTTCCATTCTCATCTATGGGACAATTATGGGACAATCTAGGGGATTAAACCAGAAAACCAAACAATTTTCGACACATTCCATATCATGGAATATATGCCTGCGACTTGTCTGTACGCAGGAAGAAATGACTGTATAATTTAGATTTGTAAGGAAATGAAAGTTGCGGAAAGAGGGTGTAAATTATAAGTTCTCATTCAAGCAATCGGACGAGCTTCTTCAACTTCGTGATCCAGTAGAGAAAGAACTCAAATAGAGGTATGGGAGAGGATGAAGATGGAAATGAACGGCAAGCCAGATGTACGGGATTGGTTCCCAAGTGAAGACGGAAATTCGGCACAGCAGAAGCGAATGTTAGATCTAATCGAACAACTGGTTCGCGGCGTAGATGAGTTGAAGGACCCCGAAGGCGTTAACTTGAAAGGGGAGAAGCGGCGGGATGCGAATTTCTATGGCGAGCTGGCGGCGGAAAGCGAGATCCCCCAAGTAGGTGCCCCGATGGAAAATGTCAACGAAGAGTTACTCAAGTTACTGCACGGCCATCCCTATCATACGAAATACTTTTTTACGAATATTTTGCCGATGGCTTCGATTCCCGGCATGCTGGGGATGCTGACGGCCATGTTGGTCAATGGGAACAACCTTTGGGATGTCTATGGGCCAGCCGGTGCCGAAGCAGAGGTTCGGGTCATCGCCATGATGTCCAAGCTTGTCGGCTATGATGCGGCAACCAGTGGAGGCTATACGACATGGGGCGGGCAAGGAGCAGTCTTTTCCGGTCTGCGTATTGCGATTGCCAAAGCGGTGCCGGACGCACTGAAGCGGGGGGTTCCCAACAACCTGTTCGCTTTCTGTTCCGAGGCAGCCCATTACAGCTTGCTCAAATCGGTGGAAGCTACCGGGCTGGGCAGCGATCGACTGGTGAAGGTCAAAACTTTACCTGACAGCTCGATGGACATTGCCGATTTGAAACGGAAACTGGAGACCGTTTCCCGAATGGGGGGCGTGCCGGTATATATCGTAGCTACAACCGGAACGACGGATGCGATTGGGATTGACGATATCCGACAAATTCGTGCCGCCGCAGAGGAAAACGCGGATCGGTTCGGTTTGCCATGCCCGCATATCCATGCGGATTCAGCTCTAGGCGGTTTCTTTGCCTTCTTTAACGACTACGATATGGAGCAAAATCCGCTGGGGTTCAGCGAAGGTGTCCTCGCCATGCTGGAGCCGATCCGGCGGAAAATGCAGATGCTCTCGCTTGCAGATTCCCTCTGCTTTGATTTTCAGAAGCTGGGCCAGGCTCCGTACGTATCTAGTTTGTTCCTCTTGAAAAATGCTGCCGATCTTAAGCTCATGGATCTGGAAGCGGAGGATACGCCGTACGTCGGTCACCGGGGTTATGGCGAGTACCATACCGGCTATACGCTGGAATGCTCCCGGATGGCAAGTTCGATCAGCATGTACAGCTTGCTGCTGTCTTTTGGCACAGAAGGGTATCAGCGCTTGTTAGGGCAGTTCCTAGAAGTGAACCGGGTATTCCGAGAGCAGTTGACCGCGGAAATTCCGCAGGCGGACATTGCGAATCCGGACAATCCGGGCATTTCTACGCTGATCCGCATCTATTTGCCAGGATGCCCGCGGTTTGCCGACGAAATCAAGGGGACGTGCTCCGCACAGGAGATTGAACGCAACAACCAGCTTAACGAGCGGTTGTTCGAGAAGCTGGGAGAACGCCGTGACCGGATGTTCTTTGGCGATACGAAGAAACATCTGCTGGTCAGCTCGTCCGAAGGCCGGGAGATTCCGCTGTATGTAAGCAAATTTTTTGTCATTTCGCCGCATACCCAACCGGAGCATGTGCCTGAAATCGTGCAATATTTGAAGGAATGCGTAACGGAGGTATGTGAAGCATTTAGTGTACCGGCAGTGAACTAAAGAATGACTTAGGACTTTGACCTAGCGATGAACGCAACTATTAAACTACCCAGGAGATGAACTCGCAGTGAAAGATAAAATGAGACGTTTACTGTTCGGACATATCTCTTCGAAAATTATGTTAGGTACGGCAGTCTTGCTCCTGATCGCGGTGATTTGTTTCATTGGACTGCTTACGATCGTAAATTCCACGCTGAGTGACAAGCTGAAGAACGAGCTGGACCACCGGCTGGAGAGCGATATCCGCATCGTCCAAAGCGAATTGGAGCGGATTGAAGGCAATAAGCTGGAAATCGACGGTACCGACAGTCCGTTATATCAGGAAACCCGTGAGGCAATGGACCGGCTGAAGGTCCTATACAATTTGGAAAACGTCTATATCTTGTCGAACGACGGGGGCACGGAGCGCATCATCGCTTTGTCTGACACCGAAGGCGACTACAATTTGGAATATCCGTTTTCTGATGAGATGAAACAGGCCATTACCAACGACCAAGAAACGATTAGCAGCATTTATAAAGATGAGTTTGGCGTACATAAATCGATGTTTGTTCCTTTGAAAAATGAAAACGGCACGAACGCCGGGCTGCTGGGTATCGATCTTGATGCCTCTGTCATTCCGGAAACCGCCTCGGCGGTGTTATGGTACAGCATCGCGATCACCATTCTGGTTCTTGTCATCGGTTTGCTGTTCGCTTACCTGCTGGGCCGGATGATTGCGAAGCCGATCCGAACGCTGGTGCAGGTGACGGATCGTTTTGCGACCGGGGATTTGACCCAGGAGATCGAAATTCGCAGCCGCGATGAGGTCGGTCGGTTGGCGGAGGCGTTTGATACGATGCGTTCGAATATGAAACAGTTAATCGGTCATATTTCCGCTTCGTCCCTCGAGGTATCGGGAACCAGCGCCCAGTTGATGCAAGTTGCTAAAGAGTCCAGCGAAAGCGCACAGCAGGTGGCGGTTTCGATGAACAATATGAGTGAAGGCATTAACGAGGTCGTGGAATCGATCACTCATAGCTCCGCCTCGGTGCAGGAAATTCAACAACAGTTAAGCGGCGTTGTCGCCGATGTGAACACGATGCAGTCTATTGCCGAGAAGGTCAGCAAGCAATCGTCCGAGGGCCAAAACATGGTGGACGAGACACTGCGTCATATGAACAAGATCGAACAGGTCATGCAACACTCGGAAACGATGGCCGGACAACTGGAGGATCACTCCCGAGAGATCGGCGAAGTGATCAATATGATTACGGAGATCGCGCAGCAGACGAATCTGTTGGCGTTGAATGCCTCCATCGAAGCGGCGCGCGTTGGCGAAATGGGTCGCGGCTTTGCCGTGGTCGCCGGCGAAGTCCGCAAGCTGGCAGAGCAATCGGCTGAAGCTGCCTCGTCGATTACCGAACTGGTGGCCGGGACGCAGGAAAACAGCCGACTCGTTATAGAAAGCATCGGCGAAGGCAGCCGGGCAATTGAAGAGGGCCAGGAATGGATGAGCAAGACACATCAAAATTTCCGCGAAATCTTTCAGGGCATCAGCGATTTCTCGGCCCGTACCGATCAACTGCTGCAGTCGTTGCTGCTGGTGGAAAACTCCTATCACAGCATTTCCGCCTCGGTACAGCAAATTTCCGGCGTGACCCAAGAGCAGGCCGCTTCTTCCGAGGAGGTCGCAGCCGCGTCTGAACAACAGAGCGCAGCCATGCAGGAAATCGCCGGGGCGATTCGCCAGCTCTCGGTATTGTCTGAGAATTTGCAGCAGGCTGTGGCGATTTTTAAACTTTAAGCAAGATTTGCGTATTATTTCAGTGATTCAAGGTGCCTTTGCCAATCTAGGCTCTGCCTGGATTCGGCGAGGCATCTTCTTTTTAAAAACAGGAATTCCGAACATTTGTAAAATTAAACATAATTATCGTTCGCTTTTTAATTTGACTTTAAAAATGGAGACTGTTAAACTGGTATTGCTGCGTTAAAGCGATAGATGGTCGGATTAACGTTAGCAGCGCGTTTGTTAGCGCGTACAATTATGGAAAAATGTCGGATCAGCCTAAGGATGGCGGCAAGCCATCGGCAAGACGAAGGCTGTCTTTTGCAATGTTCAAATACAGGTGCTTGACGCACCAAGCGGGGGAATGTACATGTCAACGGTAGTCGTTGTAGGAACGCAATGGGGAGACGAAGGTAAAGGTAAAATCACGGATTTCTTGGCGGAAAGCGCCGATGTGGTGGCCCGTTATCAAGGCGGTAACAACGCCGGTCACACCATTCTGATCGACGGCAAGAAGTACAAACTCACCTTGATTCCGTCAGGCATCTTTAATCAAAATAAACGCTGTGTGATCGGCAACGGGGTTGTGATCAACCCGGCTGCCCTGATCGATGAAATCAACTACGTGGAAGAGAACGGGTTTAGCACGAAGAATCTTGTGATCAGCGACCGGGCGCATGTGATTTTGCCGTATCATCTGGTCTTGGATAAGCTGGAGGAAGAACGTAAGGGAGAGAACAAGATCGGAACGACCGGGAAAGGGATCGGGCCGGCGTATATGGACAAAGCTTCCCGCAACGGGATTCGGATCGCGGATTTGATGGACCCAGAGGAGTTTGAAACGAAGCTGCGTCACATCATGAAGGAGAAGAACCATCTGATCGAGACCATTTACGGCGGGCAGCCGCTGGACGTGGAGGAAGTGCTGCAGCAATATCTGGGATATGCAGAATTTCTGCGTCCGTACGTTGCGGACACGTCAGTGGTTTTGAACGATGCGATAGATGCCGGACAGAAGGTGTTGTTCGAAGGCGCGCAAGGTGTCATGCTCGACATCGACCAAGGCACCTATCCGTTCGTAACCTCGTCCAATCCGTCGGCCGGCGGAGTCTGTAACGGCAGCGGTGTAGGACCTACGAAGATTCATCAAATCATTGGGGTAGCGAAAGCATACACCACCCGTGTCGGCGACGGTCCGTTCCCGACCGAACTGTTCGACGAAGTGGGTGACATGATCCGAGAGACAGGTCATGAATACGGAACGGTTACCGGGCGTCCGCGTCGGGTAGGCTGGTTTGACAGCGTGGTAGTCCGCCATACGCGGCGCGTCAGCGGCTTGACCGGCCTCTCGCTGAACTCCCTGGACGTGTTGACCGGACTCAAGACCGTCAAAATCTGCACCGGCTACA
This sequence comes from Paenibacillus sp. 3LSP, assembly GCF_032465655.1. Classification (NCBI taxonomy): domain Bacteria; kingdom Bacillati; phylum Bacillota; class Bacilli; order Caryophanales; family Paenibacillaceae; genus Paenibacillus; species Paenibacillus sp. 3LSP. The sequence continues at coordinate 61,145 of NZ_JAWDJI010000134.1, forward strand.
AATACCGCGGTGAGATCATCACCCACTATCCGGCAAGTCTCAAGGTGCTTGCTGAATGCGAAGCTGTGTATGAAGAAATGCCGGGTTGGTCCGAGGATATCTCGGGGGCGAAAACGCTGGAGGACCTCCCGGAATCAACCCGGAATTACGTCCGCCGGATCTCGGAATTGACCGGTGTGCCTATCGCGATTTTCTCCGTTGGTCGGAACCGCAGTCAAACCAATCAAGTGTTGCCAATCTACGAATAATTCAATAGATAGACGATTCAGACGATTTCTAAACCGCCGAACGAGCGATGTGTTCATCCTCGGTCGGCGGTTTCTTTTTCGAGTTTCGGTTCCTTGCTTAGGTTGAAATCTGGTTTTGCCGTCCATACTGAAGGTTGAGAGACTAGATTCTTAGGCAGTGGGAGGATACAAACGATGAAATGGTTCGGATGGATCTTGAAATTATGCGTAACGATCGTAGCGGTTAGTTTATTAACCGTGGCCACAACGGGATATATCGTCAATTCGTATATCCAATCTTTACTCAGCAGTTATAACCTGCCGATCACCGCAGAAGCTCCTAGCTTTAGCGGGATGATGAAGGGCATGCTGGGACTAGGCGGTGCCTCAAACCGTACGGATCAGGCAAAAGGTGAGGATAAAGTAGACAACCGTGCGGACAAGACGAAGGACGATGTGGCGGATTCATCCTCTGGCGGCAGTGGAGAGAGTGGTAGCTCCGGGGGGGCGACAACGGGGACGAATGGAACCCCGGCTAGCGGCAAAGATCCAGGCACGGAGGGGAAGGACGCCAACACCACAGATGAAAATGCACCGGAGGATGCTTTGCCGGTGATGGGCGGAATGAGTGGCGGAGAAGCAATGGGCGAGGATCAGCAGGTGGTCGTGACGCCGGATGATCTCGTGGCCAAGAAGAAGGAACTGCCGGATCAGCAGAAGGAGGAAATTTTTGCGATCCTTATGAAGAAGCTGCCACAAGAGGAAATGCAAATGTTGACTGTCGCCCTGGAAGGTGGTTTGACGGAAACGGAAATGATTAACATTGAACAGGTTCTGTCAAAACATTTGGATAAAACGGAATACGCCAAGGTCATGGAATTGTTAAAAAAATAAAATCGCTTTAATTGCCTGATCTAAAGGGAATGTCAGCGCTAACATTCACAGGATTGTAAATTCAATAAACTAGCTTGCTTACTGACCAAACCGTGAGAACCCGCTTGTTAAGCGGGTTCTTTGCTTTTGACCGAAAGTTGATAATTTTCACCCCACTGTGTTAAAGTAATCAATAGTGATTAAAGGTTAAAATTTTGAAACCATTTCAAGTCGAATCGAGTCGATGGATAAAAGGAGATCGGTATGAAAGGTTTTACGGGAAAACGCTGGCAGCTGTGGCGCGTGAACGACTCTCGGACGCAAGAGCAACACAGCCGCCCGGAAAACGATTCAGAGATATCCGAACCAGAGAGCAGGCGAAAATGGCGTGATCTTCTTAAGCCCCGCAAGCTTGTCTTAGCCGGAGCCGCTGTGGTTGTCATTGCCGGAGCGGTCTATTGGGGAGGCCAGCAATACGTTAAGGCGAATACGGTATCTTATTACCGGGTTTACGTCGGCGGGAAAGAAATTGGCACGATCGCAAGTGAATCGCAATTACAGGCTCTGATTGCACGTAAGGAGCAGGAATATAAGCAAAAATATCCGGATGTGGAGATGGCAGTGAATACCGAGGGCATCACCATCAAGCCGGAGCAGGCCTACAAGGCTGACGTGGATGCGGAGTCTACGCTCGACGAGCTGTACGGGATGCTAACCGGGTACGCCAAAGGTGTGGAGCTGAAGGTGGACGGCAAAGTGATCGCCGTGGTGAAGGACCAGGCGGCCGCCCGAGAGGTTCTGGAACAGGTGAAATCGAAATATGCACCGGATGTGGCTGTCAGCACGCTGGCTGCTAAAGTGAAACGAACTGGCGGGAGTAAGTCAGCCCAAGCGAAAACAAAGGCCTCCAGCGCAACGTTGGAAACGGTGGAAATCGCTGAAGACGTGAATCAGGGAGAGATCAAGGCCGATCCGAACAAGGTGATGAGTCCAGAGGAAGCGGTACGAAAGATCCTTCAAGGGGACGAGGCAGCAATTCAATATGAAGTCCAGGAAGGGGATACGATCTCGTCGATCGCGGCCCGTTTTGGTGTGTCACAGAAGGAGTTGTTTGCGAACAATCCCGGGATTGAAGAGCTGACGCTGCAAATTGGAACGTTGCTCAACGTGAAGGCGGTGCAGCCGGCCCTAACGGTTCGTACGGTGGAGCATGTAACAGAGGAAATTGTTACGGAACCGCAGGTGATCATTAAGAAGAATGCCAGTATGCGTGCAGGAGAAACGAAAGTGATTTCTCCAGGTTCCAGCGGCCTCAAGACCATGGAGTACAGGATCACGAAGGAAAACGGCATCGTGGTCAATGAAGAATGGCTGGGCCAGGAAGTCACGAAGAAGTCTTCGCCGAAGATCGTTGTGCGCGGCACGAAGGTTGTGTTGGGTGAGGGCACCGGGCAGTTTGCCTGGCCGGTATCCAGCGCGAAAATGACAAGCAGCTACGGCGAACGTTGGGGACGGACGCATAAAGGCGTTGATTTGGTCTCCTCCAACCGCAGCATTTTAGCTGCCGATGACGGCGTTGTTACCTTCGTTGGAACGAAGTCGGGTTATGGCAACTGCATCATCATTGACCACAAGAATGGCTATGAAACGTTGTACGGTCATTTAAGCAAAATCAGCGTGAAGAAAGGTCAAGTCGTCGAGAAGGGCGACAAGATTGGCGTCATGGGCAGCACCGGGCGTTCGACCGGCACGCATTTGCATTTTGAGATTCATAAGAACGGCAGCATTCAGAATCCGTTGAAATATCTATAAGATGTGAGTCCGTCTCCTGTAAGGGGGATGGGCTTTTTTTGTGGATTTGGGCGGGTATAGGTTTTGGCTCCCTTTGTTTGAGGATTATCCCGTTTCATCAGGCGGTGGAAATAAGAGCAATGGGATTCTATCGATCCATCTTCTCTCTGAGCCAAGGGGATAATCGCATAGACAGGCGACAGTAAAAGGTATACAGGGAGGAGATGAATGCGTGCTGTCAATCGTTACCGTCTCCGAAGATAGCTGATGCGGTGCCAGATATGGTAAGATAGAGGGAGCAAAAGCCCATGGCTGAAAGTTGGGGTGAACTTGATTCATGCAAGGAAAAATTCTAGTCGTGGATGACGAGAAACCCATTGCGGATATTTTAAAATTTAACTTGGAGAAAGAAGGCTATGAGGTCGTGCTTGCCTTCGACGGGATTGAGGCCACTCAGCTGGCCTTCTCCGAACAACCGGACTTGATTCTGCTCGACTTGATGCTGCCTGGCAAGGATGGAATGGACGTATGCCGGGAGGTGCGGGCGAAGCTCGAGACTCCGATCATCATGCTGACTGCGAAGGACGGAGAGATCGATAAGGTGCTGGGCTTAGAGCTGGGCGCTGACGATTATGTGACCAAGCCTTTCAGTACCCGGGAGCTGTTAGCTCGAGTGAAGGCGCAGATGCGGCGTCAGCAGAAGGCTGCCGCAGCGGCCGAAGGTGCGGAGGACACGAAGCAGGGCATCAGTCTGTTCGAGTTGTTTATCGACACGGATATGTATACGGTCTATAAGAACGGCGAGCCGCTGGACCTGACACACCGGGAGTTCGAGTTAATGCATTATCTGGTGAAGAACTCAGGCAAAGTGATGACCCGCGAACACTTGCTGCAAGCAGTATGGGGCTTTGAGTATTTTGGTGATGTTCGCACGGTGGACGTGACGATTCGCCGCTTGCGCGAGAAGATCGAGAAGGACCCCAGCAAGCCGGAATACATTTTGACGCGGCGCGGATTGGGGTATATGATGCGAAGCTCCAAGGCGGGTGGACTCTAGAATGAATCTGCCCTCTTTTTTTCGCACGATCCAGGCAAAACTGATTATTATTTACGTGCTGCTCATCCTGATTGCCATGCAACTGATCGGGGTGTATTTCGTGAGCGCGATGAAGACCTCGCTGACCAGCAACTTTACCAAGGAGCTGCAGGAGCGAGCGGAGCTGCTCTCCGTGTTGGCGGCACAAAACCTGGGCGTGACTGGAGAGTCGGCGGAGGAATCGTTAGAGAATTTGCGTGTATTGGTTAACAACTTGTTTAATATCGGCGGGGCCGAGATTCAGGTGCTCGATGCGAGCGGCAAGGTGCTGACGACGTCCAAGCCCTCCCATGCCGATTACGTCGGCACGAAGAACACGCAGACCGTCGTCAGCCGGGCTCTGCAGGGCATCCGCGATAACGAGGAGTATATTATCGACGAGGACAACGTCCGGAAGAAGGTCGTCGCCAAGCCCGTTGTCAGCGGCGGGAAGATCGTCGGGGCTATTTACATTGCAGCGTCAATGAGCGAGCTGTACAGTACGATGGAGCGGATTAACAATATTTTTATCTCCGGGATCTTGCTGGCGCTGGGGTTGACGGCGGTATTAGGTGTGATTTTGGCGCATACGATCACCTCGCCGATTAAGGAGCTGACGCGGCGGGCGACGGCGGTGGCTGAAGGGCAGTTCCATCAGAAAATGCCGGTGCTTGGCAATGACGAAATCGGCCAACTCAGCAAGGCATTTAACTACATGACCAGCCGTTTGCGCGATGCGCTGGCGCAGAACGAGGAAGAGAAGGAGAAGCTCGCTTCGATCCTCACGAACATGAGCGACGGGGTGATCGCCACCGACGAGACCGGCCGGGTCATCCTGATGAACCGGCGTGCGAGCGAGATGCTGGGGACATCGGATAAGGATCTCGATCGGGCCGATATCATGTCGCTGTTGAACCTCCCAGATGAGGAGCGGGACGTGCTGGAGCAAGGAACGATGCATTCGACGATCCTGGAGAATACCGGGCCGGACGGTGACGTCTTCCTGATCCGGGTGACGTTTACACCGATCCATCGGCGGGAAATCGGGATCATTGGCACGATCGCCGTCCTCCAGGACGTTACCGAGCAAGAGAAGCTGGAGGCGTCGCGGCGGGAGTTTGTCGCGAACGTATCGCATGAGCTGCGGACGCCGCTGACGACGATCAAGAGCTATACCGAGGCGCTGGAGGATGGCGCGATGGAGGATCCAGAGCTTGGACCGCGGTTCGTGTCCGTGATTCAGAGCCAGACCGAGCGGATGATCCGTCTGGTCACAGATCTGCTGCATTTGTCGCGGTTCGACTCGCATGAGGCCGAACTGCGAAAGCAGCCGACGAACGTGATGGAGATGCTGGAGGATGTGGTGGATCGGTTTTCTTTTCAGATGCAGGAGAAAGAGATCAAGCCCACGTTGTTTATTGCCAGTGACGTGGACACGGCCTGGATTGACCGCGACCAGATTGACCAAGTGCTGGACAATCTGTTCTCCAATGCGATGAAATATACGCCGGAGGGCGGCGTCATAGCGCTAGAAGCTCGCTTAACCGATGACCGCCAACTGGCCATTTCAGTGCAGGATAACGGGATCGGGATTCCAAAGAAGGACCTGGACCGGATTTTTGAACGGTTCTATCGCGTGGATAAGGCGCGTTCACGGAATATGGGCGGGACGGGCCTCGGCCTATCCATTGCCCGGGAAATTGTAAAAGCCCACGGCGGGACCATTTCTCTGCAGTCCGAATTGGGCAAAGGCACGAAGGTGACCTTTACGTTGCCGGCGGAGAAGCAAGGAGGCGAAGCGCGGTGAAAGAGAAGGTCAAATCGCTGACGCTGGCCTTGCTGGTCGCGTGCAGTTTGGTACAGAGTTATTTTCTTATCTATCAGTTGCCGGGCAGCAATCCGGTGGTCAAGTCGGAGAGTGACTATATCCGTACGGAGAACATGGGAACCACCTTGGAAGCCGATGTGATGCTCTTTCCGGCGCATATCGCCGTGCATTTGGGTGAGGAACGGCACACCGTGTTTTATCCGGATTCGACGTTCTACAAGTTGATTTATAACCGGCTGAAGGGCCGTCAGTTCGACGGGTTCCAGCGCTATGACATCGATAATATGAATTGGACGGAGATTCGCAGCAAGGATATCGGGGTGGAACTGGACTTTGGCGGAGGCGTTCCTGTAGAACTGCTGCAGAAGGTGATGCAGATCGCACCGGACCCGTTGTTTGACGCGGAGAGCGTGAACCGGTTGATGATCTTTAACTCGGGCAGCGACGATCAGGTGCGGGTGTTCTTCTTTAGCTCGCGAGGCGATGTGGTCTACGAGGCAACGAAAGCCGACTTGACGGTGCAGGACGTGCAGCAACAGGTGGATTTCGGTAAGGATTGGGTGCCGTACACGTTAACGGATGGGTATTATGTCCCCGAGAAGTCGATTGATTTGGTTGAAACCGGCTTGAACATCGGGTTATATACGACCGAGCAGATGCAGCGAAGCTTGTTCTTTGATCCGAGCATCACCCGGTACATCCGGGAGAAAGACGGCTCCGAAATCTACACCGACAGTAAACGCAGCCTTCAGGTCAAGCAGAACCGAAACTGGATCAACTACACCGATCCGGCCGCACCTTCAGCGGGCGAGAACAGCCCAAGCAAGAACGTGCTGTCGGCGATTGACTTCGTCAACCAACATGGCGGCTGGAATGGAACTTACCGGTTGGAGCAAACGACGGAAGGCGTTGAGGAAGACCAGCATCGGGTGGTGTTCCAGCAGTATTACGGCACAGGGCAATTTGGCTCTTTCCCGATCCTTGACCTGTCGACGTTCCATTACGGAGCGATCTCGTTGGAAATGCGTCAAGGCACCATCACCGGCTATGAACGGTCGTTGATTTACGGCTCCGGCGGCAATTGGGAGAAGAAAGTCGTCTCTCTGCCCGGCGGCAAGGCGTTGCGGGAGAGCATCGCGGCGCTAAAGGCGGAAGCGTGGATCGCTAACCTATATCCAGCATACTTGCCTTCCCTCACCGAGCAAGGGTTGCTGCTGAAGCCAACTTGGGTTGTCGAGCTCAGCAACGGTGCGACTCGGGTGCTCAGCTTGGAAGCGGTGGAGAAGGCTGGAGCAGATATGGAGGAAGCTGATGAGACTGACGAAGCTGAGGATGGCTCCAGCACGGCTGCGATTAGTGCTCCCATGGGGTAGTGTGATGCCGAGGCAGATGTTGATGGTTGGTGCTGGTGGTAGGGTGAAGGTAGTGTAGGTCTGAGATGTAGACGATAAACTCGTTCTTCTAACGGACTCAGGTGCCGTTATTAGGACGAAAACTTGATGGATCTTCACGCTAACGGACCCAGAAGACGCTATTCGGTTGATACGATAGTAATGTACTTCATTTGAGGGTAATAAGGTCACTGGAGTCCGTTCGGTTGGGAAATCGTCGGGAAAACCATCATTAACGTCACTACGGTCCGTTAAATTGATGTGAACATGATTTTAACGAAAGGGGGGTGAACCATGGATTGGGGACGGGCGAAAAATGTGTTGATTTACGCCTTCTTGTTGCTGAATCTGGTGTTGGGTTATCAACTGTGGAACGACCTGCGGGAGCAGGCCGACTCCAACCTGGATATCACCGCCCTGGAAAATAACACGCAGCAGGCAATGGACGAGAAGAATATTCGCGTGCTGGCCAAAATTCCGACGGAAACGCCGGAGCTGCCCAAAATCGCTTACCGTTTCCTAGACGATGCGCAAAGCGGCAAGATGGTCGAGCTGCCGGTGCCGGTGGACAGCAGGTTGATTTTTTCGCCGCGGGAGTTAGCAGCTGCACTCAAGGGCAGCATCCCGGACATCGGGGATTACCGCTATGATGAAGTAGCGAGCAGCGCCGACGTGTTCGTTCTGCACCCGCTGGTGGACGGGAAATGGCCGCTTTTCAAAATCGAGCTTAAGCTGCTGGGCAGCAATCAGAAGATCATTTCGTACCAGCGTCGGGCGATTGAGATCAGTTATCCGGAGGAGGAGAAGCCGCAGCGTGTGCTCTCCGCCTCCAAGGCGCTGGGCAACCTGATTGAGAATTTCTTGCCGGAAGGCTCGGTGGTCACGGAGGTTGAGCTGGGTTATTACGGCGAGGTGTTCGATTCGGACGCGCATCTGCCGGCTGCTCCGGCATGGCGCTTTATGCTGGAGAGCGGCAAGGAGTATTACGTACAGGGCATCAGCGGTGATGTCATTAGTCCGAACACAGAGAAAACGAAGGAGTAATGGGAGACTATGGGGATCCGATTTTCGGTGCTGTCGAGTGGTTCGACGGGAAATGCAACACTAGTGGCCAATGGGGAAGTCACACTGATGATTGATGCCGGCTTTAGCGCCAAACGCATCGAGGAGCTGATGATGGAGCGCGGGGTAAGCGGGCAGGATTTGACAGGCATTCTGGTTACGCATGAGCATTCGGACCATATCAAGGGGTTAGGTGCGGTGGCGCGAAAATACAATCTTCCGGTATACGCCAACGAGAAGACGTGGGCCGCTATGGAAAAGGCGATTGGGAACCTCGCAGACGACCAACGCTGTATCCTGGGGACCGGGGAAACCCGCGATTTCGGCTCGCTCCGTGTAGAATCGTTCGCCATCTCGCATGACGCTGCCGAGCCGGTGGGCTACAACTTCTACGACGGCAAGGAGAAGCTGAGCGTATGCACCGACCTGGGCTATGCCAGCGACAAGGTGAAGGAAGCAATATATGATGCCGATGTGCTGGTGCTTGAGGCGAACCACGATATCGAGATGTTGCGGATGGGACGATATCCGTGGAACATCAAGCGGCGCATCCTCGGCGACTTGGGTCACTTGTCCAACGACGCGACCGGGGAACTGATGAGCGAAATTCTGAACGGCCGTCTGAAGCGGACGTATCTGGCTCACCTCAGCCGCGAGCACAATATGCTTGATCTAGCCAAGATGGCGGTTCGCAGCGCCATGGAGGATCGCGGTTGCTTCTTCAAAGACAGTGAGTTCAAGCTATGCGACACGTACTATGATCGGCCGACGCCGTGGGATGTCGTGAGTGAGCGGTAGGCGGCGGGAGGAACTGTGGCTGATCAAGCATCAAGCGGACCTGTTTGCTGAAATCTGTATGATTTTTCGAGTAGATTGTGTTGCGGATGAGGAAAACGTTGATTTGTACTCGATTTTTCATATAGAATTCGGTCGATTGCCCTTCTGAGGCGAGAATGTGTATGAAAAATCGAATAGATTTGGTCGAAATCAACGAAAATGGCGAAATGTATTCGATTTTTCGCGTACATTTACATTTACTGACCACGAAGATAAGAAGACCGCCTGGTTGGAATGGGATCCCCAGGCGGTCTTTGTATTATAGATTCCACCCTGGCAAATACGCCTTGGTGTTGTTTAGCATCGTGGTGAACAGCTCCTCTGCTTGCGAAGGCGTCAAGGTGGAGAGCAGCGGGTCATTCAGGAAGGCGCGGAAGGCCAAGTCGCGATCCTTGGTTAAGGCGGCCTTCAGAATCGTCTCCTGGTTGTAGACGTGCCGGCTCACCAGATTGTTGATGTCTTCCGGCAAGCTGCCCGCCACCACCGGCTGGACGCTGTTTGCGCCAAATACGGCGTTCGTCTCCACAACGGCGTTCAGCGGCAGCGAAGCCACTTGACCGAGGTTCGGCAGGTTGACGTTGGTGATCATCGGGGCGCTGGCACCGGTTAAGCTGAGCAACATCGCGATCCCTTCCTCACCGCTGGATTTGAGCGTGAACGTCTCCTTGCCGGCAACCAGACGACGGCTGCGCTCCCGCAGCTTCTGCAGATTGTTGATCCGCCAGTCGACGGTCGTCAGGCCAAATTTCCACTGCTTCACATGCTCAGGGCTTCGCAGATACCAGGTGTTGGGCATAAATTCGGCCAAATGACGGTCACCGGCAGCGGCAATAAGCCCGAAGCGGAGGAACAGGTCGAAATGAATGCGGTTCGCGGAGGCGAAGCTGTTGTTCATCCAGTGGTCTTTGTGCCCATGGGTGCTAAAGCCTTCTTCGGCATACTTCTCGGCAAAACCCTGATACAGCGGGAACAGATCAGTACAGCGATAGGAAGCGCGGTCCAGCCAGGTGAAATGGTTAATCCCCAGCACGTTCACTTCGATCTCTTGGCGGCGGACACCGGTCACTCCCGCCATGTCTTCAAGCATTTCCGCCAGCAGCTCCTGTGTGCCGAAGACCTCATGGCAGCAGCCAAAGGCTTTGATGTCCGGGAACACTTCGTACAGCGTGCGGGTCAGGACGCTCATCGGGTTCGTGTAGTTGATGACCCAAGCGTTGGGGGCGTGATCGCGAATGGCTTCAGCGATTTCTACGTACATCGGGATGCTGCGCAGCGCGCGTATCGTTCCGCCCGGGCCGACGGTATCGCCGACAGATTGATAGATGCCGTAAGCCTCCGGCGCATGCACGTCGGAGCGCATCTCCTCGAACGTTCCGGGAAGGATGGAGATGATCACGAAGTCGGCACCCTTCAGCGCTTCTGGCAGCGTCTGTACCGCTTCATAACGCCAGCGTCCCACTGCATCCGGATGATCTTGCAAACGGTTACCAATGATCTCATTCGCTTGGGCTGCCGCAAAGTCGATATCGTATAGGGCCACATGTCCCGAAAGCGCCGGTTCCAGAGCCAAGTCGCTCATTAACCCCCAGGCCCAGCCGCGGGAACCGCCGCCGATATAGGCGATTTTCAAATGTTTGACCGTGGTGGCTTCTTGCATAACGTTCACTCCCTTGATTGATGTTACAATAAACATAGAGCAAAAATAGAAAGGTTACTGCACCAATTTTGTTGATTTGAGCGGATATTCTACATTTTTTGCTGTCGTTAGATGCGCGTGGTGGGAGGGAGCAGAATGACGTTGGAAGGACAATTAGCACCGATTCGCCGGAGGCTGTTTATCGAAGCGGCGAAGCAACCCGGGCGGTTCTCGATGGATGGGGAGCATTTTCACGATGCTTGGGAGATTTATTATCTGGTATCCGGAGAACGGTGTTACTTCATCAAGGATCAAATTTATCGCATCAGCGCGGGCGATCTCGTGTTGATTCCGGTGAATGTCCTGCATAAGACGTCACCCGCGGGGAAGCTGTCGCAGCCGCATGAGCGGATTCTGGTGAACTTCCGTACGGAGGTGGTAAACGCGTTGCTGCCCGGAAGGGAGGAAGCGCTGGAGCAACTTTTTGCAAAGTACCCAGTTCTTCGTTTAAACGCCGAGGAGCAGCAGCTTGTGCAACCGCTGTTCGCTCGTATGCTGGCAGAGCAGAAGCAGCAGGCCGTTGGATATGAGGAATATTGCCAACTGCTGTTGGCGGAGTTGCTGCTTCACCTGCTCCGCATGACGAACGGCCGGCCGAGTTATGATGGGGAAGACGGGGGCGAACAGCGCCCCTATCGGGAAATCGCCGAAGTGGCCCGCTACATCAATACGCATTATGACGAGAATCTCAGCCTAAGTGAACTCGCCGATCGCTTTCATCTCAGCCCATATTACCTCAGCCATCTGTTCCCCAGAGTCACCGGGCTGACGTTGGTCGCTTACATCAACCGCGTTCGGATCGAGGAGGCATGCGCACTGCTGCGCGAAACGGAGCTGCCCGTGACCGAGATCGCATACCGCGTTGGCTATCAAAGCGGCACTCACTTCGGCCGCGTGTTTAAGAAGGCCAAGGCGGTATCGCCACAAAGCTACCGGCGCGAGCAGCGGATGTTTAGCGGCGGAGCGGGAGTGCGGTAAAAATAAAACCCTTCCGTCTATAGACGGAAGGGTTTGGTGCGTACTTAAGAGACGGTCAGGCTTGCTTATTAAACGGTGGGATAGGGGGGCGGGGTCATGAAGCCGTCGATTTCGAGCGCTTTTTTCTCGATTTCCTCCCGGGTTAAGATCCCCTTCTCTATAAGCAGCTCCATAATAGCGCTTAAAGTCACCAGCTGGTGATAATGCTCCTCCTTCATATCCGCCAGCTTGGCGAGCACATTCACTTCATTCATCGGTGTGGAATAATAGGAATCCATGGTTTACCTCCCTCAGATGACCGTACAAGGCGCACGGTGATGATGTTTCTTCGCTTGGTCTGCGATGATGTAGCCAGCGGAAGTTGGTTAAAATTGCCGTCATTTCTCTGTTCAATTTCTGCTTCTAAACCATCAAAATATGGTAAAATAAATCTATCAATCTATCGCATTAATATAGTGTAGTCAGGTGTATGGTCAAACATTCCAGTTTTCAGTAAAAAAAGCGGCAAACTTCTCAAATTTCAGGCAACCTATCTTCGGTTCATGGCGTTAATAAAAGTAAGGCTACACATGAATATGGCTTTGCTGTGACGGCATAAAGTTGAAGGGGACCTGTGCCTGGGGCAGATGGCATGTGATGATGCCGGTCCTTTTGGGAAGCATGATGGAGGGGGAGAATAGAGATGGGATGGTTTGACGATGACTTTTATTCCACCAAAGTTCCGGGGCGTATGCGGTTGTCCGAAGGCGGTAGCTTGCGGCGTTGGCGCGGAAGGTCGCGCAGGCATCGCCTGGAGCTGTCCACGTTACAGATCTCTTTAATCTCTTCCGTTCTTAGTGCGGTCGTGGCCGTGCTGTTATTCAGTTTCATTACGGGGCTTCCTTCCTCATCGAACCGACATGTGGCAACCAGCAGTGCAGTGTTGCTGTCGGATACCGGCGATCCTTTCGATCGGATCAGCTCTGCGGCGGCCAAGGTTGCACCTGCTGTGGTGAGCATCCTCAATCATGGAGAGTTGTCGGATGGCGATCCGGAGCAGGCGGCGCTGGGTTCGGGCGTGATTTTCAAGAAAGAAAAAGGGAAGGCCTTCATTATAACGAATACACATGTCATTAGCGGTGCAAGTGATCTGGAAATTGTGACAAGCGACGGATCCTCACGTAAAGCCGAGGTTATCGGACAGGATTCGATCAACGATATTGCGGTGCTGGCCATCGACGGACAAGGTATCGATACGGTGATCGAGCTTGGCGATTCGAAGAAATTGCGGGCCGGGGAAACGGTCATTGCTGTTGGCAATCCGCTGGGTCTTGGAGGGACGCTGACCTCCGGGATCGTGAGCTACACCAGCCGGATGATCCCGGTGTCGCTGAACCAGGATGGTGTGTACGATTGGGAGCAGGAAGTGATCCAGACGGACGCGGCTATTAATGAGGGCAACAGCGGCGGAGCGCTGGTTGATCTGAACGGTCGGCTGATCGGCATCAATACGATGAAGATTTCCGATACGGGCGTTGAGGGATTGGGTTTTGCCATTCCGGTCAATGAAGTCATGAAGACGGTCGACGATTTACTCCTGCACGGGAAGGTAGTTCGTCCTTATATGGGCGTCTACACGTTGGACCTCAACAACCGCTATTCTCCGATTACTGACGAGCAGCGCCAAGATCTCAACCTGCCGAACCATGTCACCGCAGGGGTGATCGTCTTGGAGGCGCATGGCCCGGCACTGAAAGCGGGATTGAAATTAAACGATGTCATTACCCAACTCGATAAGCAACCGATCAAATCGACGTTAGAGTTACGCCGGTATTTGTATGAGCATAAGAAGATCGGGGATGAGTTGGAGGTTACGTATTACCGTGACGGCAACTTAGAGAAAGTAACCCTGGAGCTGACCGATAAGCCGTCGGATACGGAAATCGAACAAGGGTTAGACGATAACGAATAAAGCATATTTCATGGAGAGATTCCGAAGTCATGACAGACGTTAGTATAGAAGCGACTGGAGTGGGGGAGGAATCTTTTTTTTTGCGGGAGCTGAAGGAGGATGGAGATGAGCAGTGCCTTTTCGTTTTCGGGTAAGCATCGGCGTCACCTGTTAGAGCAAATGGCGGGTTCCACGGAGCCGCTGGACCTATTGGTCGTGGGCGGCGGAATTACCGGAGCTGGAATCGCCCTCGATGCAGTTGCGCGGGGAATGCGGGTAGGTCTGGTAGAGATGCAGGACTTTGCCGCGGGAACGTCAAGCCGTTCGACAAAGTTGGTCCATGGCGGCTTGCGTTACCTGAAGCAGCTGGAGATCGGTGTGGTGGCGGAGGTAGGACGTGAGCGGGCGATCGTTTACGAGAACGGTCCGCATGTGACCACGCCGGAATGGATGCTGCTGCCGATTTATCGGGGTGGGACGTTTGGCCGGTTCAGCACGTCGTTGGGGCTGCGGGTGTACGACTTCCTCGCGGGGGTGAAGCGCGGGGAACGGCGCAGCATGTTGTCGGCAGCGGAGACGTTAGCGAAAGAGCCGCTGCTGAAGCAAGACGGTCTGCTGGGCGGCGGGTATTATGTGGAGTACCGCACGGACGACGCCCGCCTGACCCTTGAAGTGCTTAAGGAAGCAGCGGCCCGTGGGGCGATGGCGGTCAACTATGCCAAGGTGACCGGGTTCCGGTACGAAGGCGCGCAGCTGGTGGGCGCTGAGGTGACGGATCTGGCCGAGGGGCGGACGTATGAACTGCGCGCCCGGAAGATCGTCAACGCAGCAGGCCCGTGGGTGGATGCGCTGCGCGAGATGGACGGGTCGAAGCAGGGGAAAATGCTGCAGCTGACCAAAGGCGTGCACCTGGTGTTCGACCAGGGGCGGTTTCCGTTGCGGCAGGCGGTGTATTTTGATACGCCGGATGGCCGTATGGTGTTTGCGATTCCGCGCGATGGCAAGACCTACGTGGGCACAACGGACACGGTGTACCACGGCGAGATCCATCATCCGCGGATGACAGAGGCAGATCGCGATTATATCTTGAATGCGATTAACGGCATGTTCCCCGGGCTGGCGATCACGGCGGCAGACGTGGAGTCCAGCTGGGCCGGCGTGCGTCCGCTCATCTATGAGGAAGGCAAATCGCCTTCGGAAATTTCACGTAAGGATGAAATTTGGGAGTCGGCGTCCGGCCTGATCACGATCGCCGGCGGCAAGCTGACCGGCTACCGCAAGATGGCGGAGCTGGTCGTGGACCGGGTGGCCGCTAAGCTGAAGCGGGAATACGGACGGAGCTTCACCCCTTGTGCAACCCGGTTGCTGCCAATCTCCGGCGGGCAGGTGGGCGGCTCGCAAGGGCTGCCCGGCTTCGTGACGCGCAAGGTGCTGGAAGCATCGGAGCGGGGCATTCCGCAGGATCTTGCGGCCAAATGGGCGGCCAGATACGGCTCCAACGTGGACCGGCTGCTGGCTATAGCCGATGATGCGCTGACTGCGGGTGTGCTTGCTGACTCGTCCGGTGGAGCTCAGCTCCCGCTGGAAGTAGCGGTTCCGCTGCGGTATGCCTTAGAAGCGGAGATGGCGATGACGCCGGTGGATTTTTTTGTGCGGAGAACCGGGGCTTTGTTATTTGACATCGCTTGGGTGCGGCGTTGGAAGGCATCGGTCATCGATGAAATGTCCCTGTATTTCAACTGGCCGGAGGATGTGAAGCGCCGGCGGGCGGAAGAATTGGAGCAGGCACTGACGGAGGCGGTTTTCCCTATAAACGAAGAGTAAATCATTTGATAATCAGCATGTAAATGCAAATAAATGTAAAAAACTGCTGCAAGGATTTTCCCCTCGATCTGTCGAATTACATCGAAAAGAGCAAGCCAAAAGATCGAGGATGGAAAGAGGGCAGGGGTTCATGAAGAATGGAATGAAGCGCGGGATTCGCGGATTGGTGATTCTCGCGGGGTTCGGAGCCGCCTGGTTGGCTGCGGGATCCGCGGTACAAGCGGCTGCGGTGAACTTTACAGATGTACCGGCAACCCATTGGGCTTATGACAAAGTCATGTGGGCGAAGAACAATGGAGTGACCGACGGGTATCCGGACGGCACGTTCCGCCCGGCGCAGTCGGTGACAGAAGCGGAGTTTCTAAGCATGCTGGTGCGGGCCTATCCCGAGATCAAGCTGGATCAGGTGAATGAGCAGGAGGCCTGGTATACGCCGTATTACAACTTGGCCTCTGAATTGGCATGGCCGGTGAGCGACAAGCCGAACGAGCCGATTACACGCGGTTCCGTGGCTCGGTTGATGGCGGCTTTTTATGGGCAGAGCTTAAGCGAAGATGAGGCAGTCCAATGGATTCTGGCGCAAGGCTTGGCCCAAGGGAAGAATGGTGCCGGTGTGGAAGGCTTCGCGCCTAAAGATGCGGTGTCGCGGGCGGAAGCGCAGACGTTCCTGTATCGGCTGAAGCTGACGCTGCCTAAGGCGACCAGCCCGGATTTGATCAAACCGGAAATCCAGCTGAAGGGCGTGGGTATCGGCGATTCGACAGAACGCGTGATGGAGCTGCTCGGCGAGCCGGCGCGCAAGGATGTTACGAACTATGGACTGGAATGGTACATCTATAATAAGGATTACAAGCATTATACGCAGGTGGGCGTAGCGGACGGCAAGGTTGTTGGCTTGTTTGGTAATCATGACGAGTGGCAGTTTGCGCCTGATGCGGAGAAAGGGCTGGAGAACCTGCGGAACAGCCTGGCGAGTATTTGGAAGAAGAGCGAGCGTCCGCCGAGGGAGTATGTCGAGACGTATACGCCGAGAGGGTTGTACATCAACCTGTATCTGGATAAGCACGAGAAGTACCGCGTGGACGGCGTGCTGCTGATGGACCAAAAGTTTACGGAGAGCCATGTGTATGCGCCGAATACACCGGAGTCGCTTAAGGCGACGGAGCGGGAGATTTTTGACCTGACCAATTCGTTCCGGGCGCAACGAGGCTTAGGCGTGCTGAGCTGGAATGAATCGGTGGCTGAGGTGGCGCGCGGGCATAGTCGGGATATGGCGGAACGGAATTATTTTGAGCATGATAATCCTGAGGGGAAGTCGGCCGGTGACCGCATGATGGCTCGCGGAATTCCGCAGTTCCGGGCTTGGGGTGAAAATATCGCCGCCGGTTACCTGGATGCCATCGACGGACATTATGGCTGGCTGAACTCCTGGGGTCACCGGGAGAATATGCTGGAGCCTGTATTCACGATGCTGGGTGTGGGTGCGGTAGATGGGCTCAGCAGCAGCGATTACAGAACGTACTACACGCAAAACTTCTATACGCCGTTGTAAACCTGTTCGGCCATCTCTGCCTGTTCGGTTGGGTTGGCCAGCAGGGGAAGGGACCGCTTGCCGGAATTGACGGGGCGGTTCCTTTTTTGCACGGAGTATGGTAGAAAAGATAAAGGACCACCTGTTAATACGTAAGTCGGCCGCAGGAGTGCGGTACAGAGAAAGGATGCTTTGACTATGTACGTCGTTTGCAAAGATCATGTGGAACTGGCCATCGATATGTTCGTGGATGAGTTTGAGGATGCCCCGGATGTGGTCGATTTGGAGCACACCAAGTTTATTGATTGGGAGCCGCCGGTGAAATGTCAGGAATGTGACCAGGAGGCGCGGTTTTTGGTGGTGTAAGTGCGGGGCAGGTGAAGGTGCTGGACCGGTGGCAGGTGACTGACAGGTGACTGGCGAGGCACACAACGGAATGAGACACAAAGAAACGGGGCGACGGCAGGGGATGCGGGCCCCGCTTGTTTTTTTAGATATCTGAGTTTTTGGACTTTGGACGGACGATAACGGAGGGTGTTACGGTGCAGATTCAAATCGTGGCGGTTGGTAAATTGAAGGAAAAATATCTGGTCCAGGGCATTGCGGAATACGCCAAACGCCTGGCGCCTTATGTGAAATTTCAAGTCGTGGAGGTGCCCGACGAGAAAGCGCCGGAGACGATGAGCGAGGCGGAGCTCATCGGCGTGAAGGAGCGCGAGGGTGAACGCATCCTCGCGCAGATCAAGAGCGATGCGCATGTTATCGCGCTCGCGATTGACGGCCAGCTCTGGAGCTCGGAGGAGCTGGCCGCGGAGATCGACCGGCTCGACTTATT